>NZ_RZSU01000016.1:0-87727 GCF_003997585.1 Mesorhizobium sp. M5C.F.Cr.IN.023.01.1.1
GATCAGGGTGAAGCGTGGGCTCAGCCGGCACGTTCCGTGCAAGCAACCCCCTTTCTGCGATCTGATCGTTGTTCAACGCATTTGGGGCACTTGGGCAGCCGATGGAACGTTATGTCGAGGACTACCAGAAACGACGGCTCACCGAGCGCGTCGACATCATGACCGCCATCAACATTCTGAAATCGCAAGGATACGATCACGACGAGCTGATCGCAGAGATCACCAAGGTCTTCTACGTCGATCTCGATGCTTACAACGAGGTCTTGATGGCGGCGTGAGGGCTGACGGAAGGGGCGGTACGCCGCCAAGCGGCTAGCTTGCGCGTCGGAAGGTCGAGGCCGCGACGCGGTTGCGACCGCCGCGCTTGGCGGCATAGAGCGCCTTGTCGGCGGCGCTGAGCACTTTGTCGAAGGTCATGCCGTCCTTGCTGCCGAAGGCGTATCCGGCGCTGACCGTACATGTCAGGGGACGGGTTTCGGTCTCGATGATACGCGCGGCAAAGGCGGTGCGTATACGCTCGGCGGTGAACTCCACCGCTTCGGGCAGGGTCCGCTGCATAACCAGCGCGAACTCCTCTCCGCCCATGCGCGCGGCGACATCGGTGGGGCGAAGGTTCTCCACCAGTTCCTCGGCGAACACTCTCAGCACCTGATCGCCTGTGGCGTGGCCGAATTCGTCGTTGATGGCCTTGAAGCCGTCGAGGTCGAATACGACCACCGCCGTGAAGGCCCCGATCGGGGCGCCGCCATTGAGATCGAACAGGGCGCGCCGATTGAGCAGGCCAGTCAGCGGATCGGTTAGCGCAGCCAGACGATGATATCGGGCCAGACGGCCCTGGTTGAGTGCCAGTGAAAGAGCGCCGATGCCAGTCATGCTGGCGATGACGACGACGAGGCTCAGATCCTCGGCCCAGTTGCTCGGCGCATGTCCGAGGACAAGCTTCCCATCCCATGCAAGAGCCATGGCACACAGTACAAAGGAAATGCCGGTGGCCGAGTAGAGCACGGCGAGGCCGATGATCGGGACAGGGGCTTCAGCGCGCCCGATCCAGTACTGATAAGCCGTTGCAAATAGAAGCAGGGCGGCAAGAAGATTTTCGAACATGAAGCCGAGCCCGTCATAGCCGAGCGCCATCGGCGGCAACGCCAGGGCAAGCGAGATGCAACTGCCGAAAACCGTCAGCGGGATCGGCGACCGGCCGGACCTGAACTGGTAGGCGGCGCCCAGCATGGTCGAGAACCCAACCAGGAGCAGGGCGAACGTCGCGATGCCGAGGATGCGTCCGGGCGTCTCAATATAGTCCTCGTAGATAAAAACATCGCCGACGATCAACAACGCGCTGATCGACCATGTCAGCAGAAACTTTTCAGTTCGCGCGGTCAGCCAGATGCCGAACAACGTCAGGCTCAGGCAGGCGGCGGAAAAACCGACAGCCAGCAGAAGTGAGTGGTAGTCGAGCGACATGCCCTAACCCGCGGCTGCCCTAGCTCCGCGGATTCATGCAGCAAGGAGGTATCGATAAGGTTACGATGGTGATGTAGATGTCACAACTCGAGCCATCAGCCTGTGACGCGTTTCATCAGCGCCATGGCGCCGAACGGCGCGCGGACCTTGCCTTCGGTGATGAAGTAGGCAAACACATCACGCGGTTTGACTGGTGCGTCGGTTGAAGGATCGGTGCGCGGCAGGTCGGCAGGCACATTGCCTTCCGCCCAGGTTTTTGCCCGCGCCGCCCATTCGTCGAGCGCCTTTGGCGTGTAACAGTCGGGATTGTCGTCGCTGCCTGTCTGCAGCCGGAGATAGACGAAATCGCCGGTGATATCGGCGATTGCTGGATATTTGGCGTGGTCGGCGTAGACGATCGCGACCTTGTATTTGCGCGCCAGGGCGGCGAATTCCGGCACGACGAAGCTGTCGTTGCGCACCTCGACCGCATGGCGCAGCGCAACGCCGTCCTGCTTTTCAGGCAACAGCTTGAGGAAGGCCTCGAAATCGTCCGGATCGAACTTTTTCGTCGGCGCGAACTGCCACAGGATCGGCCCGAGCTTGTCGCCGAGTGCGGCGACGCCCGACCCCAGGAAGCGCGTCATCGACTCGCCGGCCTCGCCGAGCACGCGGCGGTTGGTGACGAAGCGGTTGCCTTTAAGCGAATAGACGAAGCCATCCGGCGCTTCGTTAGCCCATTTGACGAAGGTCGGCTCCTTGAAACTCGAATAATAGGTGCCGTTGACCTCGATGCTCGGCACCTGCCGGGTTGCGTAGTGCAGTTGCTTCGCCTTGGACAGTTTGTCCGGATAGAAGGACGTGTCCCATGGCTCGAAGGTCCAGCCACCCATGCCGGCGCGAATTTTTCCAGGTTGGGTCATTGTCGTCCTCCCGAGTTTGAAATGGATCAAGCCGTAGCGATCGTCTCGACACTCTTGGCCATATCGACGAGCGTCCATCCTGGCCGGTACGGATTGGGCCGACGACCCGTTTCGTTAAAGCCATACTTTTTGTAGAGCGCGATGTTTCGTTCCATCTTCGGGTTTGTATAGAGCCGCACCTCGGGCAAACCCCACAGCCGTGTGTGTTCGTTCGCCCATTTGAGCAGGGCGACGCCATGACCCTTGCCTTGGAAGGCGGGCGAGACCGCAACGCTGAAAATCACGCTGTGGTCCCGATGCCGTTCGAGAACCAGCAGTCCAGCCGGCTGTCCATCTTGCTCCAAAAGCCAGACCTCGCCGCGTTCGATCCGCGGCGCATAATCCTCGGTGACCGGGATCGGTGGCGCGCCGAGCAGAGCGGTGTAGGGCGCGTAGGCGGCGGTGGTCAGCTGGACGACAGCATCAAGATCACCGGCAAGCGCTCTTCTGATCTTCATTTGAAGGTTCTTCCAGACGCCAGCCAGTCCTCATTCACTCTGCCGCTTCGCGCTTGCCTCCGGGCCGCCGCTCCAGCAGTTCCCGCAGGAACTGGCCGGTGTAGCTGCGCTTCTCGCGGACGATATCCTCCGGCGTGCCGGACGCCACCAGCTCGCCGCCGCCGTCGCCACCCTCGGGGCCGAGGTCGAGCACCCAGTCGGCGGTCTTGATCACTTCGAGATTGTGCTCGATGACGACCACGGTGTTACCCTGGTCGACCAGCTCGTGCAGCACTTCGAGCAGCTTGGCGACGTCGTGGAAATGCAGGCCGGTGGTCGGCTCGTCGAGGATGTAGAGCGTCTTGCCGGTCGCCTTGCGCGACAGTTCCTTGGCGAGCTTGATGCGCTGCGCCTCGCCGCCCGACAGCGTCGTCGCCTGCTGGCCGACATGGATGTAGCCGAGGCCGACCTGCTTCAGCGTCTCCAGCTTGTCGCGCACGCCGGGCACGGCGGCGAAGAAATCGACGCCCTCCTCGACCGTCATATCGAGCACGTCGGCAATCGACTTGCCCTTGAACAAGACATCGAGCGTTTCGCGGTTGTAGCGCTTGCCATGGCAGACGTCGCAGGTGACGTAGACGTCGGGCAGGAAGTGCATCTCGATCTTGATGACGCCGTCGCCCTGGCAGGCCTCGCAGCGGCCGCCCTTGACGTTGAACGAGAAGCGGCCCGGCTGATAGCCGCGCGCCTTGGATTCCGGCAGGCCGGCGAACCAGTCGCGGATCGGTGTGAAGGCGCCGGTATAGGTGGCGGGATTGGAGCGCGGTGTCCGTCCAATGGGCGACTGGTCGATATCGATGACCTTGTCGAGGAACTCCAACCCCTCGACGCGGTCGTGCTCGGCCGGGTGCTCGCGTGAGCCCATGATGCGGCGCGACGCTGCTTTGAACAGCGTTTCGATCAGGAAGGTCGACTTGCCGCCGCCGGAGACGCCGGTGACTGCGGTGAAGGTGCCGAGCGGGATTTCGGCGGTAACGTTCTTCAGATTGTTGCCGCGCGCGCCGACGATCTTCAGACGCCGGTTCTTCTTGGCTTCGCGCCGCACGGCCGGCGTCGCCACTTCGAGCTCACCCGACAAATATTTGCCGGTGATCGAGGCCGGGCTCGCCATGATCTGCTGCGGTGTTCCCTGCGCGATGATGTGGCCGCCATGGATGCCGGCGGCCGGGCCGATGTCGACGACATAGTCGGCATGCAGGATGGCGTCCTCGTCATGCTCGACGACGATCACCGTGTTGCCGATGTCGCGCAGGTGCTTCAGCGTGTCGAGCAGGCGCGCATTGTCGCGCTGGTGCAGGCCAATCGACGGCTCGTCCAGCACATAGAGCACGCCGGTGAGGCCGGAGCCGATCTGCGAGGCCAGGCGAATGCGCTGGCTCTCGCCGCCCGACAGCGTGCCGGAATTACGCGATAGCGTCAGGTAGTCGAGCCCGACATCGTTGAGGAAGCGCAGCCGCTCGCGGATCTCCTTGAGCACGCGCACGGCGATCTCGTTCTGCTTTTCGGTGAGCGAAGCGGGCAGGGCGGTAAACCATTGGTCGGCCTTGCGGATCGACAGTTCGGTGACCTCGCCAATGTGCTTGTCGGCAATCTTCACCGCAAGCGCTTCCGGCTTCAGCCGGTAGCCGCGGCAGGCCGGGCAAGGCGTGGCCGACATGAAGCGCTCGATCTCCTCGCGCATCCAGGCAGATTCGGTCTCCTTCCAACGCCGCTCGAGATTGGGGATGACCCCTTCGAAGGTTTTCGTCGTCTTGTAGGAGCGCAGGCCGTCATCGTACTGGAAGGTGACCTCGCGCTCGCCGGTGCCATGCAGGATGGCTTGCTTTGCCGCTTCGGTCAGATCCCTGAACTTGTCGCCGAGCTTGAAGCCATAGACCTTGCCCAGCGCCTCCAGCGTCTGCACGTAATAGGGCGAGGTCGATTTCGCCCACGGGCTGACGGCGCCGGCACGCAGGGACAGGTTGTCGTCGGGCACGACCAGGCTGGCGTCGATGGCGCGCTGGCTGCCAAGGCCGTCGCAGGTCGGGCAAGCGCCGAACGGGTTGTTGAAGGAGAACAGCCGCGGCTCGATCTCGGGAATGGTGAAGCCGGACACCGGACAGGCGAACTTTTCCGAAAACAGAATACGTTCGTGCGTCTCGTTCTTCGACTTGTTGACCGAATCCTCGCCGGTCTGGCTGGAGTCGAGCGGACGGTCGGCGAATTCGGCCACCGCCAGCCCGTCGGCGAGCTTCAGCGCGGTTTCGATGGAATCTGCAAGCCGCGTCGCCAGATCGCCGCGCACCACGATGCGGTCGACGACGACATCGAGATCATGCTTGTACTTCTTGTCCAGCGCCGGCACGTCGGCGATTTCGTAGAAGACACCGTCGACCTTGACGCGCTGGAAGCCCTTTTTCTGCAGCTCCAGCAGTTCCTTGCGGTACTCGCCTTTGCGGCCTCGCACCATCGGCGCCAGGATGAAAAGCCGCGTGCCTTCCTCGACCGCCAGCACGCGGTCGACCATCTGCGACACCGTCTGGCTCTCGATCGGCAGGCCGGTGGCCGGCGAGTAGGGGACGCCGACGCGCGCGAACAGCAGCCGCATGTAGTCGTAGATTTCCGTGACGGTGCCGACCGTCGAGCGTGGATTCTTCGAGGTGGTCTTCTGCTCGATCGAGATGGCCGGCGACAGGCCGTCGATCTGGTCGACGTCCGGCTTCTGCATCATTTCGAGGAACTGCCGCGCATAGGCCGACAGGCTCTCGACATAGCGGCGCTGGCCCTCGGCATAGATGGTATCGAAGGCGAGCGATGACTTGCCGGAGCCCGACAGGCCGGTCATGACGATCAGGCTGTCACGCGGCAGGTCGAGATCGACATTCTTCAGGTTGTGTTCGCGCGCCCCGCGAATGGAAAGATATTTATGGTCGGCCATCGCCGGTCGCCGCCTCAGGTCTGGAATCTCGTGGGATGGCGGGTTGTCCCGGCCGTCCCCTATGTAGGTAATTTCGCCACCTTTTCGAGAGACGCCACAACTCTCGACCAAAGCCTTTAACCGTCTTTCGCGCGGGCGGGCAAGCGGAAAGAACAAAGACCGAACAAGCTCCTGACAAAAGCGTCCACGTAATCCAAGGCCGACGCCGGGCTGCTTGAAACGGATGCAAATTTCGGATTCGCCCCACAAGCGATCACATTTTTTGTAATCGGCTGTCCAACGGTTGACGTCTCAGGCTCAGGGAGTCAGACTCCAAACGTCACCGAAGCCGGCCGTCTTTCGATGGCCTCGCCGCCCCAAGGTGGTCTGCGAGACGCCGCGGGTTTTTGCGATATGCGCTTCGGACGACACCAGTCGCAATGGACAGAAAAGGAGAGCAGAGGAATGACTCCACCGGACAGTCCCTTGAGGCTCCACGTGTCGCTGGAGCCGCGGCAGGCATAAGTGCCAGGGCCAGGCGTGTGCGCCGCCCGACAAACCGTGACTTGCCGATCCCCACCAAAATCAGAGACTACTAGTCGGATCGTCGGCTGAATGCCGCGAAGCATCCGAAATCAAAAGCCGGTCACTCCCGGCCAGTTGGATTTTAGATCCAAGAAAGCCCCGACCGTTTGCGGAAGCAGCGGCGGGGCTGTTCGTTTTAGGGCCGCAAGGGCACGAGTGCCTGGAGGTCGTGGCAGCGATGATGGCCCGCACGCATGCCTTATTGCCGAGGGACCTTGATCGCGCCGGCGCCGACATCGATGGTTATGCTGCCGGAAATCCTGATGTCGGTTTCGCCGATCTTGAACTGGCCGTTACCGTTGCTGAGCACGGCGTCGTCGGGTTCGGGAGCCGGCTCGGCGATGCGATAGTCGTTGGACACCGGGCAGCGTGCCGTTCTGCAAAGGCGTTGAATTGTCTTGGGCGAACGCCGTGCCGAAGGTCATCGCCGCGACGGCAACACCGATGACTAGCCGGTTCAAGCGGGTGCGTGAAATCTTGTGGAGCATTGACGGACTATATCCGCCGAGCCCTGGTCGAGCCAGACCGGCGGCGATGAAACTTGCCGAACGACTTGGCCCCCATCGCTCATGAGCCGGCTACCTTTTCACGCCGCCTTCTTACGGGTGTCAAAAACATGATCGACGAGCCCCCAAGTCTTTGCCTCCTCGGCGGTCATGAAATGGTCGCGGTCAAGCGTGCGTTCGACCTCTTCGAACGTGCGACCGCAATGGTGCGCGTAAAGCTCGGTCATGCGCCGCTTGGTCCTGAGGATGCCTTCGGCGTGGCGCTGGATGTCGGAGGCCTGGCCCTGGAAGCCGCCTGACGGCTGGTGCAGCAGGATGCTGGTGTTGGGCAGCGCGATGCGCCGGCCCGGCGTGCCTGCCATCAGCAGGAACGAGGCCATCGAGGCGGCAAAGCCCATGCAGACGGTCGATACCGGACTGCTTATATACTGCATCGTGTCGTAGATGGCGAAACCGCTGGTCACCACGCCGCCCGGCGAGTTGATGTAGAGCGAAATCTCCTTATCGGGATTGTCGGATTCCAGCGACAGAAGCTGGGCACAGACCAGCGCCGACACATTATCGTCGATCGGACCGTTGATGAAGACGATGCGCTCGCGCAGCAGCCGCGAAAAAATGTCGAAGGCGCGTTCGCCGCGGCTCGACTGCTCGATCACCATCGGCACCAGGTTGGCAAAACCGCTCATCGCTTTTCTCCGTTGTGCCGCTCAGGCCGCGCCCAGGAAGAGGCGAGGCGAGTTTGCAGCTATGATCTGTCTGGGGCTGTGTGCGTTGAGCGAAAGCCGGCAACCGGCGCCTGCAAACGCAGGCGTAGCTACTCGTGCAAATCCGTCGTGGACGATGCGCAGATGCGTGCCGCCCGACACGGTGCGGTCGAGCGTGAAGGTGACGATACTGTCCAGCGGGCTGGTAAGCGGATCCGCTGCGTTGCCAGGCGCCGGCCGCTCCCGCCAGGAATAACGCAGCAGGCGTTCGGGCTCGGCGTCGAGGATTTCGCACTCGATCTGCGCATCAGCCTTAGCAAAGGCAAAGCGGCCGCCGATCTCCGGCTTGATGTCGTTCGGCATCATCCAGGCCGCGAGCAGGTCCGGCACCGTCAGCGCCCGCCACACTTTTTCCGGTGGGTCTGGAAGCTCGCACTCGAACTCAATCGAATCTGCCGCCATGTCCGAATGGTGTTTTACCGTCATTGGTCCATATCCTTCAAAACCGCCTTGAGCCGTTCGATACGCTCGGGCCAGAACGCACGGTAGCGTTCGATCCAGCTGAGCAGAGGGTCAAGCCCTTGCGGATCGGCGCGGTAATAGGCGTTGCGGCCGGTCCGCCGCTCGGTGACCAGGCCGGCGCCGCGCAGCACCGCCAGATGCTGGGAGACCGCCGGCTGCGACACCGTCATGCCGGTGCGCAATTCCGACACCGTCATCTCGCTGGCGGCGAGCCGCTCATAGACGGCACGGCGCGTCGGGTCGGCAAGGGCGCGGAAAATCTCTGCTTCGATCATGGCAAAAGCATAAGTGGATACTTATTGGTTTGGCAAGCGCTGTTTTACGGAGCCGCCAAAAGCCAGCGCTTCACCGGCGCGGCGGATCCGTCAAACGTGGCCTCGAAGATCGATGATGCGAGCACAGCATGGACGTGAAGTGTATCGGAGCCGACATTTCGGAAACCGTGCTTCCTAAAGGCTGGAACGATGAGTGACTGGCCGGAGGTCAGGACGGTGTGCTCTTCGTCGATCCACATCTCGGCATTGCCGGTGACGACGGTAAGCACTTCCTCGACCGGGTGCCAATGCGTTGGGGCACCTGCCGCAGGTTCCACCCATTGCTCGAAGAGGCAAAGGTTACTTGCGCCGCTACTGGCCGAGATAAGCATCCGGGTTTCCACTCCCGCTCGCCATTGCTCGCGCTGCTGGTCCTTGTGAATGATTGGCTTCATTTGGACTCCCTCATATCGTGGAAATTCTGGTTCGAAACACTACATGCTGCTGACAAGCATTGACATGACATTGCTTTGTTCTGTAGAACGAAAAGAGAACAAAAACCTTGTGGGAAAAGGCAGCCGCGGCAGGCGGGGAGTGTCCCCAGTCTATAAGGTGAGCGACAGAAATTTTGTTTCGGATGAGCGCGGAGAAGTATCATGGCGGGTAGCGTCAACAAAGTCATTCTGGTGGGCAATCTCGGGGCGGACCCGGAAATCCGTCGTTTGAATTCGGGTGAGCCGGTCGTCAACATCCGCGTCGCCACGTCGGAAAGCTGGCGCGACAAGACTTCCGGCGAGCGCAAGGAAAAGACCGAGTGGCACAATGTCGTCATCTTCAACGACCAGCTCGCCAAGGTAGCCGAGCAGTATCTGAAGAAGGGTGCGAAGGTTTATGTCGAGGGCCAGTTGCAGACGCGCAAATGGCAGGACCAGACCGGCAATGACCGCTACACGACCGAAATCGTGCTGCAGAAATTCCGTGGCGAGCTGCAGATGCTCGACGCACGCGGGCAGGGCGAGGGCGGTCAGGTCGGCAGCTATGCCGGTGGCGGCAGCAGCCGCGGTTCCGATTTTGGCCAGTCCGGCCCTGGCGAGAGTTTCAATCGCGGCGGTGGTGGCGGCAACAAGGGTGGCGGCGGTTCGTCGCGCGAGCTTGACGACGAAATTCCGTTCTGATCCCTCGGAGCGAGCGGCTCTGCGCGGGCTGACAACGCCAGCTACTCGAGGCCACGAATTGGCGTCCCGAAAATCTGTCTTGGGTTTCGGGACGTTCTGCATTTGAGCAGTGCGCGATGAAAGGACCATCAAGTGAAAGCAAGGGTCAAATGGGTCGAGGAGCGCACCTTTGTCGGCGAGTCCGGCAGCGGCCACAAGCTGGTGCTGGGGACTGCGTTCGGGCCGGAAGGCAGGACGCCGGGGCCGAGCCCGATGGAGCTGGTGCTGCTCGGCACTGGCGGCTGTTCGGCCTATGATGTGGTTCACATCCTCGAAAAAGGACGCGAGGCGGTCGAAGACTGCGTGGTCGAACTCGATGCCGACCGGGCAGAAACCGAGCCCAGGGTGTTCACCCGCATCCACATGCATTTCATCGTCAAGGGCCGGGCGCTCTCGCAGGACAAGGTGAGGCGGGCGATCGATCTGTCGATCGAAAAATACTGCTCGGCGACCGCGATGATGGCCAATACGGCGACCATCACTCACGATTTTGAAGTCATCGACACGGCGAAGTAGGATAGCGTCACAGCGGCAGCGGTTCGCCGCGCGAGCTGGACGACGATAATGACGGCCTCGGCAATCAAACGCGAGGCCGCTTTCGTTTTCATGCCGCCATCAGCGCTTTGATGCCATCGGCGACGAACTGCACGGCGAGCGCCGCCAGGATGACGCCGAGCAGCCGGGTCAGGATCGAGCGGCCGGTCTGGCCGAGGATGCGGTCGATGCGCTCGGCCAGCACGAACACCAGGTAGGTGATGACAAGACAGATCGCGATGATGCCGACAAGGGCTGCCTGCGCGCCAAAACCTGGAAAAGAGCCGGACAGCAGGACGGTCGCTGAAATCGCGCCCGGACCGGCGATCAGGGGGATCGCCAGCGGAAACGCGGCGATGTTGTGGATCATGTCCTTGGTGATGGCGACGTCGCCGATCTTTTCCTTGCGGTCCTGCCGGCGCTCGAACACCATTTCAAAGGCGATGAAGAACAGCAGGAACCCGCCGGCGACGCGGAACGCCGGCAGCGTGATGCCGAACACCGACAGGATCGATGCACCGGCGATTGCAAACAGCGCCATCACCAGGAAACCGATGATCGAGGCGCGGACGGAAACCTGGTTGCGCTCCTCGCGGTTCATGCCTCGCGTCACGGCGAGGAAGAGCGGTGCCAGGCCGGGCGGGTCGATGGTCACGAGAATGGTGACGAAGGCGTTGAACAGGCTGTCGAAGCTCGGCATCTCTGACCCTCCCCGCCGGGCCGTGCCCGAGACCCCTGCATTGGTAGAGCAAAGCAGCGTCAGGGGAAACCGTGCAGGTCAGGTGCTGCCGGCTCGCCGCGCCAGGAACTCGACTTCGAGCCGCCAGGTCGCGCCATCGTCCTGAGAGCGTTCGCCCTGCCAGCGGAAGGAGTTTTCGGTAATCCGGGAAAAGCTCCAGCGCACCGAGGCGCCGCTGCCGTCAGCGCCTTGCTGGACGATGGTGTCGCCCTCGGCGCGGCCGAGCTGGCGGCTGTAGTACTGGGTGCGCGGATCGCTCCAGAAAATATGCCAGGCGTCGACGCCGGGGTCATAGACACGCAATGTCGTGCCATAGAAAGTCCATTTGCCGAGGGAGGGTGAGGGACCGGCGTCGCGCGCCGGCAGGATCCATACGTCCTGGATCGCGCGGCCCTCGAGCACCCAGCCGAAATGCACCTCGCCGCGCCCGGTCAGCACCTGGCCGTTCTCGAGATGGCGCGTGGCATCGAATGTCCAGGCGCCGACGAAGCGGCCGTAAAGGTTCAGTTTTTCGGCCAGGTCCCCGGCAGGCTCGTCGCTATGCAGGGCTTCGACAAAGGAAGATGAATTGAACATGATTTCGACCTCGTCTTGTCAGGAGACTGGAGGGAATAGGCGGCGGCAGGGTTCTGTGCTTGGGAAAAATTGCTATCTTTCAAGCCATGACGACGAGCGCGCATACACTGGCGTCCGGACGAGGCTGGCAGGTGTTGGACGTGGTCTGCACCGCCGGCGCCGCCGATCGCCCGTTCGAGGAAGAACATCGCAATTTCTGCGTCGCCGTGGTGACCAATGGCACCTTTCGCTACCGCGCACGCCAGGGCACGGCGATGCTGACGCCGGGCGCGCTTCTGCTCGGCAACCCCGGCACTTGCTACGAGTGTGGGCACGAGCATGGCGCCGGCGACCGCTGCCTCTCCTTCCAGTTCGAGCCGGCCTATATGGAACAGATCGTTGCCGACATGCCGGGCGTGAAGAAGCTGGCCTTCGAGACGCCGCGGCTGCCGCCCTTGCCGGCGCTGGCACCGCTGCTGGCCGAGGCGGAAGCCGCACGCGAGATGGCCGACGTCGACGCGTTCGAGGAAATCGGTCTGCGGATTGCCGGCGCAGCCGTCGCCTCCGGCGTCACGCCTGCTGCCCGGGTGCCGAGCCGCCGCGACCAGAAACGTGTCGCGGAGGCGGTGCGGCGCATCGAAAAAGATGCCGAAAGGCGGGTCTCGCTTGCCGAGCTTGCAAGCGAGACGGCGACCAGTCCGTACCATTTCCTGCGCAGCTTCCGGCACGTGGCGGGCATGACGCCCTACCAGTTCCTGCTGAAAACCCGGCTGCACAGGGCGGCGGTGCGGCTGCGCATGTCGGACGAGGCGATCTCGACGATCGCCTTCGAGGCGGGGTTCAACGATTTGTCGACGTTCAACCGCCGTTTCCGGCGCGTGATGGGGGATGCGCCAGGTGCTTATCGCGCTCGGCAACGGAGAGAAAAATTGCCAGACACCTCTATCGTTCAGAATTCGTGAGGCAATATCCTCCTGACGCTGTGCTACATTAATCAGCTCTTACCTCAAAGTGAGCTCGACCGCCCATTGAACGGACTTGACTCCGGCGGGGATGACCGATGACAGCCCCTTCTCGGGCTTCACTTGTTGTCGCGTTTTCGATAGATGCTTTAAGAAAGCCGGAGACGCCGGAGGTCGGGTTAATGGTTTCAGTCAGAAGGGTGCTTCCGTCCGAGTGGCCGCAGGCGTTTCCGATAATCTCTCAACTGCGTCCGTTGGACGAAGAAGAATTCCTAAGTCGCGTGCGGCGACAGTCGTACTCGGGCTACGAGCTTGTGGGCGCGTATCGGGATGGCGAGCTCATTGGCGTGATGGGTATGCGGCCGGTGCACACGCTAGCGCGTGGTCCGCACCTTCACGTGGACGATTTAGTGGTCGATGCCAGAGCCCGCGGGAGCGGTGCCGGACGAGCCTTGATGTCATTCGCTGAGGCAGATGCCCGGGCTCGCGAAATGACAGCCGTGTTTCTCGACGCGCGACAAGAAGCGATCCCCTTCTACGAACGCGAGAATTATGTCTTTCATCCGGCTCCCTCGATGAAAAAGGCGCTTGCTACTCGCAGCTAAGGCGCGCCTCGGCCATATCGTCGCAATCAGTGATATCCTTTTGAAATCACCACAAAAATCGACACTGGAAAACTACCGCGGACATTGGAGTTTCGACCCGGCTTCCTATATAAGCACCGAGTGATTCCCGATTAGATTGTGACCTGATTTGACCGACCAGAAGACACCGCGCGGCGCCGACGGCGGCCCGACCGGCATCGAGCCGATATCCATCATCGAGGAGATGCAGCGCTCCTACCTCGATTACGCCATGAGCGTGATCGTCAGCCGTGCGCTGCCCGATGTACGCGACGGGCTGAAGCCGGTGCATCGCCGCATCCTCTATGCCGCCCATGAGAGCGGCTACCACTGGAACCGCAAATACGTGAAGTCGGCGCGCCCGGTCGCCGACGTGATGGGTAAATACCATCCGCATGGCGACGCCTCGATCTACGACGCCTTGGTGCGCATGGCGCAGGATTGGTCGCTGCGCGTGCCGCTAATCGACGGGCAGGGCAATTTCGGCTCGATCGACGGTGATCCGCCGGCGGCGATGCGTTACACCGAATCGCGCCTGACGAAGGTCGCGCATGAGTTGCTGGAAGACATCGACAAAGACACCGTCGATTTCCAGGACACTTATGATGCGTCCGGCAGCGAGCCGAAAGTCCTGCCGGCGCGCTTTCCAAACCTGTTGGTCAACGGCTCCGGCGGCATCGCCGTCGGCATGGCCACCAACATCCCGCCGCACAATCTGGGCGAGGTCTGCAACGGCGCCATCGCCCTCATCGACAATCCGGCGATCGATCTGCCGGCGTTGATGGAGATCATTCCGGGGCCGGATTTCCCGACCGGCGGAATCGTGCTCGGCCGCTCCGGCATCTACAGCGCCTATTCGACCGGCCGCGGTTCCATCGTCATGCGCGGGCGCGTCAACGTCGAGGCGCGCGGCAACGACCGTGAATCGATCGTCATCACCGAAGTTCCCTACCAGGTGAACAAGTCGTCGATGATTGAGAAGATGGCGGAGCTGGTGCGTGACAAGCGCATAGAGGGCATTTCCGACATCCGCGACGAGAGCGACCGCCAAGGTTACCGCGTCGTCATCGAACTGAAGCGCGACGCGGTCGCCGACGTCATCCTCAACCAGCTCTACCGTTTCACGCCGCTGCAGACGTCGTTCGGCGCCAATATGGTGGCGCTGAACGGCGGCAAGCCGGAATTGCTGACGCTGACCGACATGCTGAAGGCGTTTGTCGCCTTCCGCGAGGACGTGATCAGCCGGCGCACGAAATTCCTGCTGCGCAAGGCGCGCGATCGCGCCCATGTGCTGGTCGGCCTTGCCATTGCCGTCGCCAACATCGACGAGGTCATAAAGCTGATCCGCACCGCGCCGGACCCGCAGACGGCGCGCGAGCAGTTGATGGAGCGGCGCTGGCCTTCGGGCGACGTCGAATCGCTGATCCTGCTGATCGACGATCCGCGCCACCGCATCAACGAGGACGGCACCTACAATCTGTCCGAGGAACAGGCGCGCGCCATCCTCGAACTGCGCCTGCAGCGCCTGACCGCGCTCGGCCGCGACGAGATCGCCGACGAGTTGAACACGATCGGCGACGAGATCAAGGACTACCTGGACATCCTGTCGTCCCGCGCCCGCATCCAGCAGATCGTCAAGGACGAGCTTGCCGCCGTGCGCGACGAGTTCGGCACGCCGCGCCGCACCGAACTCTCCGAGGGCGGGGCTGATATGGAAGACGAGGACCTGATCCAGCGCGAGGACATGGTCGTGACGGTCAGCCATTCCGGCTACATTAAGCGTGTGCCGCTGTCGCTCTACCGGGCGCAGCGCCGCGGCGGCAAGGGCCGCTCCGGCATGTCGACCAAGGAAGAGGATTTCGTCACTAGGCTGTTCGTTGCCAACACGCACACGCCGGTGCTTTTCTTCTCTTCGCGTGGCATCGTCTACAAGGAAAAGGTCTGGCGCCTGCCGATCGGCAATCCGCAGTCGCGGGGCAAGGCGCTGATCAACATGCTGCCGCTGGAGCAGGGCGAACGCATCACCACCATCATGCCGCTGCCTGAGGACGAGACCAGCTGGGGCGAGCTCGACGTGATGTTCGCCACCACCCGCGGCACGGTCCGCCGCAACAAGCTGTCGGACTTCGTCCAGGTCAACCGCAACGGCAAGATCGCCATGAAGCTGGAAGAGGAAGGCGACGAGATCCTCGGCGTCGAGACCTGCACCGACAATGACGACGTGCTTCTGACCGCTAGCTCCGGCCAGTGTATCCGCTTCTCGGTCAGCGACGTGCGCGTATTCCAAAGCCGCAACTCGGTCGGCGTGCGCGGCATCGCCATGGCTGCCACCGACCGGGTGATCTCGATGGCGGTGATCGAACATGTCGAGGCGCCGCCGGCCGAGCGCGCCGCTTATCTCAAGCGGGTGGCGGCCGAACGGCGGCTCGCCGCCGGCATTGCGGCCGGCGAGGACGAAGACATCCAGCTCACCAATGAGGAGGTCGGCGAGGAGACGGAGCTTTCCGACGAGCGCTACGAATTCCTCAAGGCACACGAGCAGTTCGTGCTGACGGTGACGGAATATGGCTACGGCAAGCGTTCGTCTTCCTATGATTTCCGCCTCACAGGGCGCGGCGGCAAGGGCATCCGCGCCACCGATGTGTCGAAAGTGGCTGAGATCGGCCGTCTGGTGGCGACTTTCCCGGTCGGCAATGACGACCAGATCATGCTTGTCTCGGATGGCGGCACCGTCATCCGCGTGCCGGTCAACGGCATTCGTTTCGCCAGCCGCGCCACCAAGGGCGTGACCATCTTCAACACGGCCGACGGCGAGAAGGTCGTTTCGGTAGAGCGGATATCGGAACCGCAATCGGACGAGGAAGCCGAAGAGAGTGTCGAGGGCGACGCAACTCTGGATACCGGTACTGAAGGCGTTGGCCCGGACAACAACGCCGAGTAGGTCTTGACGGGCAATGCCGGCCCGATGGGCCGGCGGTATTCAGCTAGTGGCCGGTTAGAAGTGGCGATACGGCTTGCGGATACCGAAGCCTCCGAACCGCTTGGCATTGGACTTGGCGCGGACGCGCTCTGCTTCCTGATGCAGCCCGAATACGGTGGCGATCAGCATGGCGACGGTCATTGCGGTGGCGAGCATGTAGATCAGCATGTGCGTGTTCTCCTGCACCTAGCAACGATTAAATGAGGTTTTGGTTTCATCTTCTGAAGCTGCAACCTAGTGAACGCTGCGTGAGGGCTTCGTGATCGGCCCGTTCATTGGTCGTTCATCTCGGCCAAAAGGTTCACACAAAGCGCATCGCGATTACCGTGGCTCAGGCGTTGCGCTTTGAGGCTCTGTTTGGGTGCATGTCGTTGTCGAGTCCAAGGGCATGCTTTTGGGCGACATGCATTGGCGGCTCGCTGATCGGATTTGCCTTTAAGAGAGAGGCTCGTTAGAAGCACCTTCCATGACCGAACGCATCGCCCTTTATGCCGGCTCCTTCGACCCGCTGACCAACGGCCATCTCGACGTGCTGAAGGCGTCGCTGGCCGTGGCGGACACAGTGTATGCGGCGATCGGCATTCATCCTGGCAAAAAGCCGCTGTTTTCGTTCGAGGAACGGGTCGGCCTCATCGAAGCAGCGACGAAGGCCGAATTCGGCCGCGATGGTGCGCGCATCAGGATTGTCGCTTTCGACGGGCTGGTCATCGACGCGGCCAGGAAGCAGGGCGCCTCGATCATGATCCGTGGCCTGCGCGACGGCACCGATCTCGACTACGAGATGCAGATGGCCGGCATGAACGAGACGATGGCGCCGGAACTGCAGACAGTTTTTCTGCCCGCCAGCCCTTCGGTGCGAACCATTACCGCCACACTTGTCCGCCAGATAGCCTCGATGGGAGGCGACATCCGCCCCTTCGTGCCGGCGGCTGTGGCCGGCGCACTTACCGCCAAATTCGCGAAATAATGCATGTCGCCCAAAATTGGAACCCCGTTTTGGGACAACGACATGCATGAAACAAAGGTTTTCGGAGAAATATCCATGCAGCTCAAAAGGCTCGCCACCTGCTTTGTCGTTGTTTTCGGTCTTGTGGCTGCAACCGTTTCGGCGTTCGCGGCCGATCCGGAAAACACCATGATCATAACGCTGAAGGGCGGCGACGTGACCATCGCGCTCAGGCCCGATCTCGCGCCGAAGCATGTCGAGCAGATCAAGAAGCTGGTTCGTCAGGGCGCTTACGACAACGTCGCTTTCCACCGCGTCATCGACGGCTTCATGGCGCAGACCGGCGACGTGAAGTTCGGCAACATGAAGAACGGCTTCAACGCCGATGCTGTCGGTACTGGCGGTTCCGATCTTCCCGACCTACCGGCCGAATTCTCGACATCCGAGCGCTACGAGCGCGGCGTGGTCGGCATGGCCCGCTCGCAGGACCCGAATTCAGCCAATTCGCAGTTCTTCATTATGTTCGCGCCGGCGCCGCCGCTCGATGGCCAGTACACTATCGTCGGTAATGTCGAGAACGGCATGGAGTTGGTGGACCAGATAAAGAAAGGCGATGCGGCACAGAACGGGGTCGTCACCGATCCCGATCGCATGATCAAGGTGCGCATCGCCGCCGACGGCAAGTAAACCCATTAGTTTCAAAGGATATTCTGACATGGCCGAGATCAAGGACCGCGAGAACGCGCTCATCATGGAAACGACCAAGGGCAAGGTCGTCATCGAACTGTTTCCCGATCTGGCGCCTGGCCATGTCGGCCGCATCAAGGAACTGGCGCGCGAAGGCGCTTACGACGGCGTGGTGTTCCATCGCGTCATCGAGGGGTTCATGGCGCAGACCGGCGACGTGAAATTCGGCAATTCCACCAAGCCCTCTTTCGCACCGGCGCGCGCTGGCACGGGCGGCTCCGACAAGCCCGACCTGAAGGCGGAGTTCTCCAACGCCAATCACGGCCGCGGCACCTGCTCGATGGCGCGCTCGCAGAATCCGAACTCGGCCAATTCGCAGTTTTTCATCTGCTTCGACGATGCCGCCTTCCTCAACCGCCAATACACGGTCTGGGGCCAGGTCATCGAGGGCATGGACAATGTCGACAAGATCAAGCGCGGCGAGCCGGTGCCGGATCCCGACAAGATCGTGTCGCTGAAGGTGGCGGCCGACGTGAAATGACCTACCGGGCTGTCGCGGCTATCACTCTGATGCTTGTCGCGGCGGCCACTCCGGCGCTGGCGACGGAATCGATTGTTTGTAGCGCTGAAGGCGACGCGGCATCGATCGACGTCCTGATGGGGCAGACTGCCGTCATCGCGGTTGCGCGTGTATGGCTTGATGCCGGCGGCAGGAACTGGACCACCGACGGTCAGCCGGGTTCGACGAAAGTCATCGTCGGACAGGCATTCGAGGACGACCAGCACATGGCGATCGATCTCACCGATGAGGGCATCAGCTCGATCGTCGCCAAATTGCGACTGGTCAAGGCCAGCGAACAGTCCAATTTCGCAATGGGCGGCACGCTGAGCATCGACGGTGTTGGCGCCTGGGCGGTGACCTGCCCGGAATTTTGAGGCGGGATTTTCTTGCGCGTCGATCTTTTCGACTTTGATCTGCCGGAGGAGCGTATCGCGCTTCGACCGGCAGAACCGCGCGACAGCGCCAAAATGCTGGTTGTCAGGCCGGGTGAGGGCCGCGAAGACCGGACGGTGCGCGAGCTGCCGTCCCTGCTCGAGACCGGTGACGTGCTGGTCTTCAACGACACCAAGGTCATTCCGGCACAGTTGAAAGGCATCAGGCGGCGCGGCGAAGCGGTGGCGCAAGTCGAAGCCACGCTGCACATGCGGGTGGCTCCCGACCGCTGGCTGGCTTTCATGCGGCCGGGCAAGCGCATCGCCGCCGGTGACCGCGTCCATTTCGGCCATGACGCCAATTCCTGCTTTCTCGGCCAGCTCGATGCCACGGTGATCGAGAAAGGCGAGGCCGGCGAGGCTTTGCTCGGTTTTGACCTCTCAGGTCCGTTTCTCGATGAGGCGTTGCACGCCGTCGGTCACATTCCGCTGCCGCCTTACATCGCTTCGAAGCGCGACGACGACGAACGCGACCGCAAAGACTACCAGACCATCTATGCCAGGGAGGAGGGGGCCGTGGCGGCACCCACTGCCGGCCTGCATTTCACGCCCGAGCTTTTCGCGGCGCTGGATGCCAAAGGCGTCGAGCGGCGCTTCGTCACCCTGCATGTCGGCGCCGGCACGTTCCTGCCGGTGAAAGTCGACGACACCGCCGATCACAAGATGCATGCCGAAATCGGTTCGGTCAGCCGGGAAACCGCCGAGGCGCTGAACGCGGCGAAAGCGCGCGGCGGGCACATCATCGCCGTCGGTACGACGTCGCTGCGCCTGCTGGAGAGCGCCGCGCGGGAGGACGGCACATTGGCTGGATGGTCGGGTCCGACCGACATCTTCATCACCCCCGGCTACCGTTTTAAGGCCGCCGACATGCTGATGACCAATTTCCATCTGCCGCGTTCGACGCTGTTCATGCTGGTTTCGGCGTTTTGTGGTCTGGAAACAATGCGTGCGGCCTATGCGCATGCCATCGAGAACCGCTACAGGTTCTACTCCTACGGAGATGCAAGCCTTCTGTTCAAAGAGGAGAACGATGGACGCGCGCCCGGTATAGAACAAGGAATTCAATGACTAAGGCGTTCACCTTCGAGGTGCTGGCGACCGACGGAAAAGCGCGGCGCGGCTCTATCACTATGCCGCGCGGAGAAATCCGCACGCCAGCCTTCATGCCGGTCGGCACCGGCGGCACGGTCAAGACCATGTATATGGATCAGGTGCGCGGCGTCGGCTCGGACATTATCCTTGGCAATACTTACCATCTGATGCTGCGGCCTGGCGCCGAACGTGTGGCGCGGCTTGGCGGTCTGCATGAATTCGCCCGCTGGCCGCACCCGATCCTGACCGACAGCGGCGGCTTCCAGGTAATGTCGCTGTCGAAACTGAGGAAACTCACCGAAAAGGGCGTCACCTTTCGCTCACATATTGATGGCGCCCCCTATGAGATGTCGCCCGAGCGCTCGATCGAAATCCAGGGACTGCTCGGTTCCGATATCCAGATGCAGCTCGACGAATGCACCGCGCTGCCGGCTATGGAGAAGGAGATCGAGCGCGCCATGGAGCTGTCGCTGCGCTGGGCCGAACGTTGCAAGACGGCATTCGGCGACCAACCGGGCAAGGCGATGTTCGGCATCGTCCAGGGCGGCGACATACCGGCCCTGCGGCTGCGCTCGGCGCAGGCGCTGAAAGCGATGGACCTCAAGGGCTATGCGATCGGCGGGCTGGCGGTGGGCGAGCCGCAAGCGGTGATGCTCGAAATGCTCGACATCACCTGCCCGGAGCTGCCGGCGGACAGGCCGCGCTATCTGATGGGTGTCGGCACGCCTGACGACATATTGAAATCGGTGGCGCGCGGCATCGATATGTTCGATTGCGTGATGCCGACGCGCGCCGGCCGTCATGGCCTCGCCTATACAAGGCGCGGCAAGGTCAATCTGCGCAACGCTCGCCATGCCGACGATCCGCGCCCGCTGGACGAGGAGAGCGACTGCCCGGCCGCCAGAGATTATTCACGCGCCTATCTGCACCATCTGGTCCGCTCGCAAGAGGCGCTGGGGGCGATGCTGCTGACCTGGAACAATCTTTCCTACTACCAGAGGCTGATGCAGGATATTCGTGCCGCCATCGAAGCCGGCGCCTTCGAGGCGCGGGCGGCGGCAATTTCCCAGGGCTGGGCAACGGGCGATATCCCGGTGATGTGAGCAGGCCCTCTCAGCGAAGCGAACGCGCGCAGGCATAGCCTACGCTTGGCAACGCTCCACAGGGTCAGCGCCCGCGGCATCCGTCGTTTGGCTGCACTAAAGCTTCCCTCAGGTCGCGTTCTGCCTGAGCCCCGTCCTGATGCTTGAAAGCCGGGCGGCAGTCTGCCACAAGGGCCGCTTATGCGTGCAAGTTGAGCAGGACCGGGCAATGAAGGCATTTTTCGTGCAGATAAAGTGCGATCTGGGCAGGGCCTATGACGTTGCCGGCGCATTGGCCGATGCCGAGATCGCTTCGGAAATCTACTCGACAGCCGGCAACTACGATTTGCTCGCCAAATTCTATGTCGACGACGAGGAAGACATCGGCCACTTCGTCAACGAGAAGGTGCAGATTCTTCCCGGCATCAAGGACACGTTTACGGTCGTCACCTTCCGCGCCTTCTGAGCGGCGCCGGCCGCCTGCCCGGGCAAAAGGCAAAGCCTGACCCAGCCATATCGGCGCTGCCCCAATTTTAGGCAGGTCGCGACATACTGATCGCCAGCATCCTCCAAATCACCGATTGCGCTTGATTTTCTCCCGTGACGCCAGTGAAATGGTCTCACAGGGGAGTATGCGATTGGCAGCGTTCGACGAAATGCTTCCGGAAGTCTCCGGATTGAGAAAACCGTATTCGGCTTACGATCGCTGGCTGAAGGAGCAGGATCCAGCCAGGCTTACCGAGAAGATGCAGGACGCCGAACGCGTCTTTCGCAAGACCGGCATCACCTTTGCCGTCTATGGCGAGCAGGAAGCCTCCGAACGCCTTATTCCCTTTGATATCGTTCCGCGCATCATTTCCGGCAACGAATGGCGACGGCTGACGCAAGGCATCGAGCAGCGCGTCCAGGCGCTGAACGCGTTTCTCGACGATATCTACCACCGCCAGGAGATATTGCGCGCCGGGCGCGTCCCCAAGGAATTGATCGCCAGGAACGAGGCGTTCCTGCCGGAGATGATCGGGGTAAGGCCGCCGGCCGGCGTCTACACCCATATCATTGGCGTCGATATCGTGCGTATCAGCGAGAACGAATTCTACGTGCTGGAGGACAATGCGCGCACGCCGTCCGGCGTCTCCTACATGCTGGAGAACCGCGAGACGATGATGCAGCTCTTTCCCGAGCTGTTCCAGCAGATCAAGGTGCGGCCGGTGGAAAACTATCCGCAGCTCTTGCGCCAGTCGCTGGCGGCGGTGCGGCCGCAAAGCACCAAGGGTGCGCCGACCATTGCCGTGCTGACGCCGGGCAGCTTCAACTCCGCCTATTTCGAACATGCCTTCCTTGCCGACCAGATGGGCGTGCAGCTTGTCGAGGGGCAGGATCTGCGCGTCGTCGATGGCCACGTCGCAATGCGTACGACCGAAGGCTACAAGCAGATCGATGTGCTTTATCGAAGGGTTGACGATTCTTTCCTCGATCCGCTGACCTTCCGTCCGGACTCGGCACTTGGAGTGCCGGGCATCATGGATGTCTACCGCGCCGGCAACATCACCATCGCCAATGCGCCGGGAACCGGCATCGCCGATGATAAGGCGATCTATTCCTACATGCCCGAGATCGTCGAATTCTACACTGGCCGCAAGGCAATCCTCGGCAACATCCCGACCTGGCGCTGCTCGGAGCCGGACAGCCTGAAATACGTGCTCGAACATATCGACGAGCTGGTGGTGAAGGAGGTGCACGGCTCAGGCGGCTACGGTATGCTGGTCGGGCCGGCGGCGACCAAGAAAGAATGCGAGGATTTTTCCAAGAAACTCGCGGCAAAACCGTCGAACTACATCGCCCAGCCAACGCTGGCGCTGTCGACCTGTCCGATCCTGACCGACAAAGGGCTGGCGCCGCGCCATGTCGACCTCAGGCCCTACGTGCTGGTTTCCGACCGCATCCAGATCGTGCCGGGCGGGCTGACGCGCGTGGCGCTGAAGGAAGGCTCGCTGGTGGTCAACTCATCGCAGGGCGGCGGCACCAAGGATACGTGGGTGCTGGATGATTGAGACGAGTAAGTAGTGAATAGTAAGTATTCAGTAGTAGGGGAAAGCACAATGTCATACTCCGTCAAAATCCAAACATTCGCCATGCACTACTCACCACTCACTACTCACTAGCCCGAAGGGCAGCCCCACATGCTTCTCGGCCGCACCGCCAACGGGCTCTACTGGATGAACCGCTACATCGAGCGGGCGGAAAACATGGCGCGGCTGGTCGATGCCGGGCTGCGCATGGCGCTGACCCGTACCCAGAACGCCTCCGAAGAGTGGAATTCGGTGCTGCTCAGCGCCGGTTCGGACGCTGCCTTCACGCAGAAATATTCCGACTATACCGCCGCCAACGTCGCGGATTTCCTGCTTCGCGACACATCGAACCCGTCGAGCACGATGGCGTCGATCGAGACGGCTCGCAACAACGCCCGCATGGTGCGCACCGCGCTGACGCGCGAAACCTGGGAAAGCATCAACGAGGCCTGGATGTCGCTGAAGCGCATGCTGGCCAAGCCGATCGACGAACGTGACCTGCCCAGCGTGCTCGACGCGATCAAGCGCGAAACGGCGCTGATCCGCGGCGCGTTCTACGGCACCATGCTGCGCAACGAGATCTTCGATTTCTCGCAGCTCGGCACCTATGTCGAACGCGCCGACAACACGGCACGTATTCTGGACGTGAAATACTACGTGCTGTTGCCGTCGATCTCGTGGGTCGGCTCTACGCTCGATAACTACCAGTGGGAATCGATCCTGCGCTCGGTGTCGGCGCATCGCTCCTATCGCTGGGTCTACGAGGCCGACTACAAGCCGAGCAACATCGCCGACTATCTGATCCTCAACGTTCGGATGCCGCGCTCGCTGACCTTCTGCTACCGTTTCCTGACGGAGCACCTGAAATTCCTGGGCGACGATTATGGCGAACGCCACGCCTGTCACGCGACAGCCGGCAAGACCCAGGCCATGCTGACGGCCGGCTCGATCAAGGACATATTCGATGCCGGCCTGCATGAATTCCTGGCCAATTTCATTCGCGACAACACCAGGCTCGGCGACGAAATCGCGCAGGACTACAGGTTTTATTGATCATGATACCGGAAAGTGGAAGCCGGTTTCCGGAAAAGATCATGCTCTGGGGACGAGAGCAATGCGGCTGAAGATCACCCACCGGACCGAGTACCGCTACGATGCGCCGGTGCACTATCTATTGCAGCGGTTGCGGCTGCTTCCGGTCAGCGGGCCGACACAGACCGTTTTGTCCTGGGCGCTGACGATCGAAGGGGCACGCGAGGAGGTGCGCTTTACCGACCATTTCGGCAACGACACGCGGCTTTTGAGCGTCGAAGGTGACCGCGATTTCATCACCGTCGAGGCATCAGGCGAGGTGGTGACACGCGACACCGCTGGCGTCTCCGGGCCACATCAGGGTTTTGCGCCGCTCTGGCTGTTTGGCCATGAAACGCCGTTGACCACGATCGGCAGCGGCATTCGCGAACTCGCGGCCTCAGTAGGCGAGGGGACCGATATCGAAAGATTGCACCGGCTGATGGCCGTGATCGGCGAGCGCGTCGCCTACACGCCGGGCACCACCAACGCAGCGACCCCGGCCGAGGACGCGCTGGCGCTCAAGACCGGCGTCTGCCAGGACCACAGCCACATCTTTGCCGCCGCCGCGCGCGCCATGGGGTTTCCCGCCCGCTACGTCAGCGGCTATTTGATGATGGATGCGGCGGTCGAGCAGGCGGCAAGCCATGCCTGGGCCGAGGCGCATGTTGCGGGCCTCGGCTGGGTCGCCTTCGACGTCGCCAACGGCATTTCGCCCGACGAACGCTATGTAAAGGTGGCGACCGGCCGTGATTACCGCGACGCCACGCCGGTGTCGGGAATTCGGCTGGGACAAGCGGAAGAACAGCTTGCGGTCACCGTCACCGTGGAGCAGTAATCCCCGGCAAGATTTGCTGCCAAAGAGATTCGATGACCTATTGCGTCGGCCTGAAGATCGATCGCGGGCTCGTGTTCATGTCCGACACGCGTACCAACGCCGGCATGGATTCGATCTCGACCTTCAAGAAGATGCATGTCTGGGAGGAGCCGGGCGAGCGCGTCATCGTGCTGATGTCGGCCGGCAATCTGGCGACGACGCAGGCCGTCGTAAGCCTGCTCGACGAGCGCACCAAGGCGGTGGCCGATCGCCACGCCACTTTGCTTGAAACGCCTTCCATGTACCAGACGGTGCGGATGGTCGGCGACACCGTCAAGGAAGTCATCGCCAGTTCGTCACCGGCGGGCGAAAAGGCCGATTCCTATTTCAATGCCTCCTTTATCCTCGGCGGCCAGATCAAGGGCAGCGCGCCTCGGCTGTTCATGATCTATCCGGAAGGCAATTTCATCGAATCGACCGATGACACGCCGTTTTTCCAGATCGGCGAGACCAAATACGGCAAGCCGATCATCATCCGCGCCTATGAAAAGTCGATGAGTTTCGCCGAGACGGTGAAACTGCTGCTGGTGTCGTTCGACTCGACGCTGAAATCGAACCTGTCGGTCGGTCTGCCGCTTGACCTGCTGTTCTACGAAAAGGATGCCTTCAAGGTCAGCCTGAAGAAACGGATAGCCCAGGACGATCAATACTATCGCACGATCTCGGACGGCTGGTCGAACGCGCTGAAGACCGCTTTCGCGAGCTTGCCTGATTTTCCCGAATGAAAGCCTCCGTTTTTCGTGCTCTTTGATCGCTGGGCTCGCTGCGACGGAGAGCAAGATGAATAGCAACGAATTCCGGGAATGGTCGCTGTACGCGGCCGAATGGGGTGCCGATTACAGGAGCACACTTCGCGAAAGACCGGTGCGGCCGCTTGTCGAACCGGGCGAAATCTCTAGAAGCATCGATGTCTCGCCGCCGGAAGAGGGCGAAACGATGCAGGCAATCTTCGCCGACTTCGAGCAAAAAATCCTGCCGGGCATGACACATTGGCAGCATCCGCGCTTCTTCGCCTATTTCCCGGCCAACGCCGCACCGGTCTCGGTGGTGGCCGAATATCTGGTCTCGGTGATGGCCGCGCAATGCATGCTCTGGCAGACCTCGCCGGCAGCGACCGAACTCGAGACGCGCGTCGTCGACTGGATGCGTCAGGCGCTTAGCCTGCCGGAAGGGTTTTCCGGCGTCATGCAGGATTCGGCATCATCGGCGACGCTTGCCGCCGTGCTGACCATGCGCGAGCGCGCGCTAGACTGGCAGGGCAACAAGAAGGGCCTGCAAGGCCAGCCGATATTGCGCATCTATTCTTCCGACCAGGTCCATACTTCCATCGACCGGGCGATCTGGGTATCGGGCATTGGCGAGGACAATCTCGTGCGCATTCCGGTTGCTGGCCGCCTTCGCGCCATGGATGTCACAGCCCTCGAAGCGGCGATCGTCGCCGACCGGGATGCGGGCATGCTGCCGGCCGGCATCATCGCTTGTGTCGGCGGCACCAGCACCGGCGGCACCGATGACATCGCCGGCGTCGCCGCTGTGGCTAAGCGGTACGGGCTCTATCTGCATGTCGATGCCGCCTGGGCCGGATCGGCGATGATATGTCCGGAATACCGGCATTTCTGGGCCGGCGCGGAGCACGCGGATTCCATCGTCTTTAATCCGCACAAATGGCTGGGCGCGCAGTTCGACTGCTCGATGCAGTTCATCCGCCGGCCGGAAGACCTGGTGCGGACGCTCGCCATCAAGCCGGATTACCTGAAGACGCACGGGCGCGACGGCATCATCAACTATTCAGAATGGTCGGTGCCGCTCGGGCGGCGCTTTCGCGCACTGAAACTGTGGTTCCTGCTGCGCGCCCACGGGCTGGAAAATCTCCGGACCATGATCCGCAACCATGTCGGCTGGAGCGAAGGCCTTGCCGCGCGGCTGGCTCGGGAACCGGATTTCGAGATCGTCACGGAACCGATGCTGTCGCTGTTCTCGTTCCGGCATTTGGCGGCCGGCATCGATTCGGACGAACACAATCTGCGGCTGGTCAACGCGATCAACGACGATGGCCGCATCTATCTGACACAGACACGGGTGGACGGGCAGATCGCGATCCGCTTTCAAGTCGGTCAGTTCGAGACGACGGCGGCGGATATCGATACAGCTTTCGAGGTCATCACCGAAGTCGCCCGCGGTCTGGGTTGAGTTGAAATGGACGGCAAAGTTGCGCAGTGGTTGTCTTTGGACGGATGTAATTTCGTTAGCCGGCTTATGCCTTTTCATCACTTTCGTTTTCCGCTATAGACAAGAAAAACGAAAACGAGAGGCCCCCAATGTATCTGTCGCCGCGTCATTCCGAAATCATCCAGATGGCCAAGGACAATGGCCGCGTGCTGGTCGACGATCTGGCAACGCATTTCAGCGTGACGCCGCAGACCATCCGCAAGGACCTTAACGACCTCTGCGACCAGCGGCTGCTTTCCCGTATCCATGGCGGGGCGCTGTTTCCGTCCGGCATCGAGAACATGGAGTATGAAGCGAGGCGCAAGATCGCCGCCGAGGAGAAGGAGGCGATCGGCCGCGCAGCAGCAAGGCTGATCCCGGACAATGCCTCGCTGTTCATCAATATCGGCACCACGACGGAGTCAGTCAGCAAGGCGCTCCTTGATCATACCGGCTTGATGGTCATCACCAATAATATCAATGTTGCCAATAGGATGCGCATATATCCTTCCATCGAAGTTGTTATTGCCGGCGGTGTTGTGCGCGGCTCCGATGGCGGCGTGGTCGGCGAGGCGGCGGTCGATTTCATCAGGCAGTTCAAAGTCGACTACGCGGTGATCGGCGCCTCGGCTATCGACCATGACGGTGCGTTGCTCGATTTCGATTTTCGCGAGGTGAAGGTGGCGCAGGCGATCATCGCCAATGCAAGGCATGTCATCCTCGTTTCCGACCAGACCAAATTCGAGCGGACGGCGCCGGTCCGCATCGGCCATCTGTCGCAGGTCAACACCTTCATCACCGACCGCTGCGACATTCCCTCGGTGCGCAAGATCTGCCAGGAGGCCGAGGTTCAACTGATCGAAACGTCGCTCTCCTAGAGGGTGCCGTTGCGGCAGCAGCCGCCGTTTACATTTCGTTTGACATTCGTTCTTATTTCGAAATAATCCCACCACGGTTTCGTAAAAACCTAAAAATGCTGCAATGCGAAATCCGGGAGGACTATTGTGAGCGCACCCCCGATCCATGACATCTTCGTCATCGGTGGCGGTATCAACGGCTGCGGCATTGCTCGCGATGCGGTTGGGCGCGGCTTTTCGGTCTTCCTTGCCGAAATGAACGATCTGGCCAGCGGAACCTCCTCCGGCTCGACCAAACTGATCCATGGCGGCCTGCGCTATCTCGAATTCTACGAATTCCGCCTGGTGCGCGAGGCGCTTATGGAGCGCGAGGTTCTCTGGAAGATCGCGCCGCACATCATCTGGCCGATGCGCTTCGTGCTGCCCTATGCCAAGGGTTTGCGTCCGGCCTGGCTGATTAGGCTCGGCCTTTTCCTTTACGACCACATTGGCGGGCGCAAATTGCTGCCGGCGACCAAGACCCTGGACATGGCAAAGGACCCGGCGGGCAAGCCGCTGAAGCCGTTGTTTCGCAAGGCCTTCGAATATTCCGACGGCTGGGTCAACGATGCGCGGCTGGTGGCGTTGAACGCCCGCGACGCCGCCGATCGCGGCGCAACGATCCGAACGCGCACGAAAGTCATCGGCGCACGCCGTGAAGGCGAGCTTTGGACGGTCAGTCTGAAAAACGCGCAGACCGGGGACACCGAGGAGGTCAAGGCGCGGCTTTTGGTCAACGCCGCCGGTCCATGGGTCGACCACGTGCTGTCGGCTACGGTCGGCTTGAACGAGGTGCACAATGTCCGGCTGGTACAGGGCAGCCATATCGTCATCGGCAAGAAGTTTGACGATCCGCGCGCCTATTTCTTCCAGAACAAGGATGGCCGCATCATCTTTGCTATCCCCTACGAGGAAGAGTTCACGCTGATCGGCACCACCGACCAGGACTATGCTGGCGACCCACATGACGTGAAGATCAGCGATGCCGAGATCGATTATCTGTGTGCTGCGGCGAGCGAGTATTTCGCGCAGCCGGTCAAGCGTTCGGACATCGTCTGGACCTATTCCGCCGTGCGCCCGCTTTATGACGACGGCGCTTCGAAGGCGCAGGAAGCAACCCGCGATTATGTGCTGAAGACCGACGGCGGCGAGGGCACGGCGCCGATCATCAACACCTTCGGCGGCAAGATCACCACCTATCGCCGGCTGTCTGAGTCGATGCTCGAGAAAATCGAGGGTCTTCTCGGCAAGCGCGGCAAGCCGTGGACGGCAAACGCGCCGCTGCCGGGCGGCGATTTCCCGGCGAGCGGTTTCGAAGCCGAAGTGGCGAAACTGAAAACGGCCTATCCGTTCCTCGACGCACGTCTGGCGCGCCGCCTGAGCCGGCTTTACGGAACTCGCGCAAGGATGCTGCTGGGCCTCGCCAGATCGAATGCCGACCTTGGCCGCAACTTTGGCGCCGATCTCTATGAGGCCGAAGTGCGCTACCTCGTTCAAAATGAATGGGCGATGACGGCTGAAGATGTATTGTGGCGCAGGACCAAGCGCGGCCTGCATCTGAGCCGCGAGCAGACGGCAGCGCTCGACGAATTCATGCGCGGAATAAGCCGGCGCCATGTCGCGGCTGCCGAATAGTCATGCAGAAAGCCTGGGAGGAGGCATCATGCTGGAACTGAGAAACGTGACGAAGACGGTCGGGGCGACGGAGCATATACGCGACGTGTCGCTGACGCTTCAGCACGGCTCGCTCAATGTCCTTCTCGGGCCGACGCTTTCCGGCAAGACCAGCCTGATGCGGCTGATGGCCGGCCTCGATGTGCCGACATCAGGCTCGGTCTGGTTCGATGGCAAGGATGTCACCGGCATGCCGGTGCAGAAGCGCAACGTCGCCATGGTCTACCAGCAGTTCATCAACTATCCGGCGATGACCGTTTACGAGAACATCGCCTCGCCGCTGAGGGTGGCCGGGACCGAGCGGGCAAAGATCGACAAGGAGGTGCGCAGTGCGGCAGCCCTTCTCAAGCTGACGCCCTATCTCGACCGCACGCCGCTCAGCCTCTCGGGCGGCCAGCAGCAGCGCACCGCGCTGGCGCGCGCCATCGTCAAGAACGCCAGCCTCGTGCTGCTCGATGAGCCGCTCGCCAACCTCGACTACAAGCTGCGCGAGGAGCTGCGCGCGGAATTGCCGAAAATCTTCGCGGCGACCGGCACCATTTTCGTCTACGCCACTACGGAGCCGCACGAAGCCTTGCTGCTCGGCGGCAACACGGCGACGCTTTCCGAAGGCCGCATCACTCAGTTCGGCCCGACGATCGACGTCTTTCGCAGGCCGAACGACCTCGTCACGGCCAAGACATTCGCCGATCCGCCGCTCAACACGATCGTGCTGAAGAAGAGCGGTTCGAGCTTCCTTCTTGATGGTGGGGTGAACCTCCCGGTGCCGGCTGAACTCGCCGGTATTGCCGATACGAGCTACACGATCGGCTTCCAGCCTCACCATCTCTCTCTTGCTCGGCCGAGCCCGTCTGCGGTTGCGGTGAGAGCCAAGGTCTCGGTCACCGAAATCACTGGTTCGGAAAGCTTTGTGCATCTCGATTTCGCCGACGTCCGCTGGGTGATGCTGGAGCACGGCATCCTGGTGTTCGAACCGGACCAGACCATCGAGGTGTTCATCGATCCGCGGCACATCATGGTATTCGACGCGAACGGCCGCTCGGCCGCGCCGCCACAGATGCTGGCGGCTTGAGGAGGAGGGCACATGGCGCGCATCGACTGCAATCATATCCGCCACGCCTACGGGCCGCATCCAAAGTCGGACAAGGACTATGCGCTGAAGGAGGTGCATCACGCCTTCGAGGATGGCGGCGCCTATGCGCTGCTCGGGCCGTCGGGCTGCGGCAAGACCACGCTGCTCAACATCATTTCCGGCCTGTTGTATCCGTCGCATGGCGAGCTTCTGTTCGACGGCAAGGACGTTACCAATCTGTCGACGCAGGAGCGCAACATAGCGCAGGTGTTCCAGTTCCCGGTCATCTACGACACCATGACCGTCTACGACAATCTGGCGTTCCCGCTGCGCAACCGCGGCGTTCCGGAACCTGACGTTGACCGTAAGGTGCGCGAAACGCTGGAAATGACCGGTCTGGCCAATATGGCCAAAAGAAAGGCGAGGGGTCTGACCGCCGACCAGAAGCAGAAGATCTCGCTCGGACGCGGGCTGGTGCGCTCCGATGTCAACGCGATCCTGTTCGACGAGCCGCTGACCGTCATCGACCCGCATATGAAGTGGGTGCTGCGCTCGCAGTTGAAGCAGCTGCACAGGCGTTTCGGTTTCACCATGGTCTATGTCACGCACGACCAGACCGAGGCGCTCACCTTCGCCGAAAACGTCGTCGTCATGTATGAGGGCGAGGTTGTGCAGATCGGCTCTCCAGCCGAACTGTTCGAGCGGCCCAAGCATACGTTCGTTGGCTATTTCATCGGCTCGCCGGGCATGAACGTCATGCCGGTCGCGGTCGAAGGCAGGAATGCGCGGCTCGGCAGCCAGACGATCGAATTGCCTGGCGCGCCAAAGGCTGGAACCACAGGCATGATCGAACTCGGCATCCGCCCCGAATATGTCAGGCTTGGCGCTGGCGGCATGCCGGTTTCTATCCGGAAGGTCGAGGATATCGGCCGCCACAAGGTGGTGCGCGCCAGTTTCGAAGGCCGCGACATAGCGGCGATCGTCGGCGAGGACGAGGATATTCCCGCCGATCCGAAGATCGCTTTCGACCCGGCCGGCATCAACATCTATGCCGATTCATGGCGCGTCGAGATGGGAGGCTGAACTCCATGGATAAGACCTGGAACAACAAGGCGTGGTTCATGGTGCTCCCGGTGCTGGTGCTGGTGGCGTTCAACGCAATCATCCCGCTGATGACGGTGGTCAACTATTCAGTTCAGGAGACGTTCGGAAACAACCTGTTCTTCTTTGAAGGCGTTAAGTGGTTCCAGGAAGTGCTTAATTCGCCGCGCTTCCACGCATCGCTCCTGCGCCAGTTCGCCTTCACCGGGTTAATCCTGCTGATCGAGGTGCCGCTAGGCGTGGCGGTGGCGCTTGCCATGCCGCGTTCCGGCCCATGGGTCGCGGTCTGCCTGGTGTTGATGTCGCTGCCGTTGCTGATCCCATGGAACGTCGTCGGCGCTATGTGGAACATCTTTGCGCTGCCGGACATCGGGCTGCTCGGCTATGTTATCAACGCGATGGGCATCAGCTACAATTTCACCAGCCAGCCGCTGTCGGCGTGGTTCACCGTCGTCCTGATGGACGTATGGCATTGGACCTCGCTGGTGGTGCTGCTTGCCTACGCAGGCCTCGTCTCGATACCCGACGCCTATTATCAGGCTGCAAAGATTGACGGTGCATCACGTTGGTCGGTGTTCCGCTTTATCCAGCTGCCCAAGATGAAGCGCGTGCTGACCATTGCCATGCTGCTGCGGTTCATGGATTCCTTCATGGTCTACACTGAACCGTTCGTACTGACAGGCGGGGGACCGGGCAATGCCACGACCTTCCTGTCGATCGATCTTGTCAAGGCAGCGCTCGGCGAATTCAACCTTGGAATCGCGGCGGCCATGAGCATCATCTACTTCCTGATGACGCTGCTGGTGTCGTGGCTCTTCTACACCCTGATGACCCAATCCGAAGCGGAGGGCTGAGATGACATCGGTGAAGGAAGGCCTCGGGGATAAAAGGGGCGACGTTTTGATGCGAGAGCAGACAACGCCGCCACCGGCGTCGAATGCGGCGGGTCTCCAGTCAGCAAGCGTAATGAGCGGACGCGGCCGGGAGGCGCGCTTCCTTTGGCTCGTGCCGACGGGCTACATCATCTTCCTGATGCTGCCGATCTACTGGCTGCTCAACATGTCGTTCAAGACGACGAACGAAATCCTCGGCGGCTTTTCATTGTGGCCACGCAGTTTCACGGTGGCGAGCTATGTCGAGATCCTCACCAACCCCGTTTGGTACAATGGCTACATCAGCTCCATCAGCTATGTATTTATCAACACTGCGATTTCCGTCAGCGTGGCGCTGCCCGCTGCCTATGCCTTCTCGCGCTACCGTTTTCTCGGCGACAAGCACCTGTTCTTCTGGCTGCTGACCAACCGCATGGCGCCGCCGGCGGTTTTCGCGCTGCCGTTTTACCAGCTCTACTCGGCCATCAATCTCTTCGACACGCCATGGGCCGTTGCGCTGGCGCACTGCCTGTTCAACATACCGCTCGCAGTGTGGATTCTCGAAGGCTTCATGTCCGGCGTGCCGAAGGAGATCGACGAGACGGCCTTCATAGACGGCTATTCCTGGCCGCGGTTCTTCGTGAAGATATTCATGCCGCTGATCGCTTCCGGCATCGGTGTCACGGCGTTCTTCTGCTTCATGTTCTCTTGGGTCGAGCTGTTGCTCGCCAAGACGCTGACGTCTGTCGCCGCGAAGCCGATCGCCGCCGTGATGACCCGGACGGCGAGCACATCGGGCTACGAACTCGGATTGCTGGCGGCCGCCGGCGTGCTCACCATTGTTCCGGGCGCGATCGTCATCTGGTTCGTCCGGAACTATATCGCCAAGGGGTTTGCGCTCGGCCGCGTCTAGCGGCGGCGCGGGAAGGAGTAAAGACGATGGATCTGTCATGGATGGCCTGGACCTGGCAGACCGCCACTTTCTTTGGCGTGATCCTGCTTCTTCTGGTCGGAATGACCGTGTGGGAGTGGGCCAGTCCTGGCGGAGCGCCGCGCCATGGCGTTCTCGGCCTCGATACTACGCGTGGCGACCGACTGTTCATTTCGCTGTTAGGCAGCGCCTACATCCATCTCGCTTGGCTGGGTCTTGTCGGACCCAACCTGTGGTGGGCACTCGCCCTCTCGATCGTCTACGCCATCGGCGTTTTTCGATTCGTCTAGGGGGAGAAACTGTTGGAGCGGCCGCGCAACGACCGCTCCGATCGCACTTGAAACCGAAAATGGGAGGAACCTTATGCGACGTCACCTACTAACATCGACAACGGCACTAGTCCTGCTGCTCGGGGCCAGTCAGGCCTACGCAGGCATGGACGAAGCCAAGACATTCCTTGACACGGAAATCAATGGCCTTTCGACCCTTGATCGCTCGGCTCAGGAAGCCGAAATGCAATGGTTTGTCGATGCCGCGAAACCCTTCGCCGGCATGGAAATCAACGTGCTGTCGGAAGGTATCCCGACACACACCTATGAATCGACCGTGCTCACCAAGGCGTTCGAGGCGATCACCGGCATCAAGGTCAACCACCAGATCCTCGGCGAGGGCGAAGTCGTCCAGGCCGTGCAGACCCAGATGCAGACCAACCGCAATCTTTATGACGCTTATGTCAACGACAGCGACCTGATCGGCACCCATTCGCGGCTGCAGCTTGCCGTAAACCTCACCGATTTCATGGCCGGCGAAGGCAAGGATGTCACCCTTCCGACGCTCGATCTCGAAGACTTCATTGGCATTAAGTTCACGACCGGCCCGGACGGCAAACTCTACCAGCTCCCGGACCAGCAGTTCGCCAACCTCTACTGGTTCCGCAAGGACTGGTTCGACAAGCCGGAACTCAAGGAAAAGTTCAAGGCCAAGTATGGCTACGATCTCGGCGTCCCGGTGAACTGGTCCGCCTACGAGGATATCGCCGAATTCTTCTCCAAGGACGTGAAGGAAATCGACGGCGTGCAGGTCTTCGGACATATGGACTACGGCAAGCGGGCACCCGATCTCGGTTGGCGCATGACTGACGCGTGGCTGTCCATGGCCGGCACCGGCAGCCCCGGCGAGCCGAATGGCATCCCGATCGACGAATGGGGCATTCGCATGGAGGCTGGCACCTGCAATCCGGTCGGCGCGAGCGTTTCGCGCGGTGGCGAGGCGAATGGTCCGGCGTCGGTCTATGCCATCGCAAAGTGGGACGAGTGGCTGCGTAACTTTGCGCCTCCCGGAGCAGCGAGCTACGATTTCTACCAGTCGCTGCCCGCGCTGAGCCAAGGCAACGTGGCCCAGCAGATCTTCTGGTACACGGCTTTCCTCGCCGACATGGTGAAGCCCAAGTCGGAAGGGAACAACACGGTCGATGATGAGGGCAATTTGTTGTGGCGAATGGCCCCGTCGCCGCACGGCCCGTACTGGAAGGAAGGGCAGAAGATCGGCTACCAGGACGTGGGCTCTTGGACGATCCTGAAATCGACCCCGGCCGATCGTGCCAAGGCCGCCTGGCTTTATGCGCAGTTTGTCGTGTCGAAGACCGTGTCTTTGAAGAAGTCCCATGTCGGGCTCACTCTGATCCGCGATTCAGACATTCGGCATCAGTCGTTTACCGACCGTGCGCCCAAACTCGGCGGCTGGGTGGAGTTCTACCGCTCTCCAGACCGGGTCGCCTGGTCGCCCACCGGCATCAACGTGCCCGACTACCCGAAGCTCGCCCAGATCTGGTGGCAGCAGATCGGCGACGTGAACTCCGGGGCGTTCACGCCGCAGCAGGCGATGGACCGCCTCGCTGAGGAAATGGACATCACGATGGCCCGCATGCAGGCTGCCGACGAGTCCGCCAAGGTCTACGGCGGCTGTGGTCCGCGACTCAACGAGCCGAAAGATCCGGCCGAATGGTTGGGCAAGGAGAACGGTCCCAAGGCCAAACTCGAGAACGAGAAGCCGAAAGGCGAGACCATCGTCTATGAGGAACTGATCAAGCGCTGGACCACCCAGTAGGCTTGCCGAACCGCGAAAGCGAAAAGAGGCTACAGGGAGGCGGCGCGAGCCGTCTCCCTTCTTTGCGAATGATGGGGGAGACAGCATGACCGGATACATCCTTGCAATTGACCAGGGGACGACGTCGAGCCGGGCGATCTTGTTCGATCCCGAAATGAAGGTCGCAGGCAGCGGGCAGAAGGAATTTACCCAGCATTATCCGGCCTCCGGCTGGGTCGAGCACGATCCGGAGGAAATCTGGTCGAGTGTCGTGGCGACGGTGAAGGCTGCGCTGAACAGCGCCGGCCGCGATGCGTCGGATGTCGCGGCAATCGGCATCACCAATCAGCGCGAGACCGTCGTCATCTGGGACAGGGCGACCGGCAAGCCGATCCATAACGCGATTGTCTGGCAAGACCGCCGCACCGCGCCGCTGTGCCAGAAATTGAAGAAGCAGGGGCTGGAGAAGAAGTTCACCAGAAAGACCGGCCTGCTGCTCGATCCCTATTTCTCCGGCACCAAGATCGCCTGGATGCTGGACAAGGTGAAGGGCGCGAGGAAACGCGCCGCCAAGGGCGAATTGCTGGCCGGCACCATCGACAGCTTTCTGATCTGGCGGCTGACCGGCGGCAAGGTTCACGCCACCGATGCCACCAATGCCTCGCGAACGCTGGTCTACAACATCGAGAAGAATGCCTGGGACGACGAGCTTCTGGCCATTCTCGGCATACCGGGAAAAATGCTGCCGCAGGTGAAGGATTGCGCTGACGACTATGGAATCACAGAGAAAAGCCTGTTCGGCGCAGAGATAAGAATCCTCGGCGTGGCTGGCGACCAGCATGCGGCGACCATCGGCCAGGCCTGTTTCGAGCCGGGCATGATGAAGTCCACCTATGGCACCGGCTGCTTCGCGCTGCTCAACACCGGCAGCGATCTGGTGCGCTCGAAGAACCGGTTGTTGACGACCATTGCCTACAGGCTGAACGGCACGACCACTTATGCGCTGGAGGGGTCGATCTTCATCGCAGGTGCTGCCGTGCAATGGCTGCGCGACGGCATCAAGGTGATCGGCAAGGCCGAGCAGAGCGGCGTGCTGGCGGCGAGCGCCGACCCGACTCAAGAAGTGTATCTAGTGCCGGCTTTCGTTGGACTTGGCGCGCCACACTGGGACGCCGACGCGCGCGGCGCCATCTTCGGGCTGACCCGCAATTCGGGCCCGGCCGAATTTGCCAGCGCCGCACTTGAATCCGTTGCGTTCCAGACGCGCGACCTGCTCGACGCGATGCGCAAGGACTGGAAGGGCGCGTCAGCGAAGACCGTTCTCAGGGTCGATGGCGGGATGGTGGCGTCGGACTGGACCTTGCAGCGGCTGGCCGACATCCTCGATGCGCCGGTCGACCGTCCGACGATCCTGGAGACGACGGCGCTTGGCGCGGCATGGCTGGCCGGCTCGAAAGCGGGAGTCTGGCCGAAGGCCAGGGACTTCGCCAGGAGTTGGGCGCTGGAGCGACGGTTCAAGCCGGATATGAACGCTACGGTTCGTTCCGTAAAGCTGGCGGGCTGGCGCGATGCTGTGCGCAGGACGCTGAGCACGCTTTAGATTCGCGCACCAAAAAAAGCCCACGCCGTTGTCGGCGCAGGCTCTTCAACAAAACTTACACGACTTCGCCCGGGCTTTATCAATAGGGCGAGATGCACTGCCGACGCGGCCCGTAGTAAGGCTGGTACGTGTTGTCATATGCCCGGTAGGATCTGTAGCGATTATAGCACCACGCCACGTGGGCATCGCCTCCTCGATAGACGCGGTTCTGGTTGTTGATGATCGCGCCGGTAATCAGCGCGCCAGTGGCGAAGGCTGCCAGCGGGAACCAGTAGTCGCCGTGACGGCGATAGCCGCGACGCCAACTGCGGTAGCCGCGATGGCCGCGCCAATACCTGCCGTCGTCATGCGAGAAACTGCGACGAAAATCGCGGCGCGAGAAATCGCGGCGGGAAAAATCGCGATCGCCGTCGAAACGCCTCCAACGCCTGTGGTCGACGGTCTGGACATCCGACGCGACGTTCTGACCTAGCGGCACGTAAATGGGCTGGGCGTTGACGGGCACGATTTCCGCCACAGCGAATGACGCTGACAGCGCGGTCGCCAGCAAGCCCGACATGATTCTGTTCATGATCTTCTCCTTGAAAGCGTCGTCCCTTGTAGCGACAAAAACGGACAGGTTGCGCAATTGTTCCGCTAAAAATAGCAAGCTGCTGATTTGTAATGCGTCTCAGCTTTCTGCGGGACAGCCACGCAGGCTTTGCCGAAGCGGTTGGAGAGGCGCTGCAAGTGTGCGGAAAAGCCCTGCTTGCGCGTCCTCTTTTTCCAGTTGACCGGTCGAGGCACTCTCCCTATGTTCCGCGCAATTTCGAGGGCGGCATTCTGAGCCCGCGGGAGCGCGTAGCTCAGCCGGTAGAGCAACTGACTTTTAATCAGTAGGTCCAGGGTTCGAATCCCTGCGCGCTCACCATTGTTTCATTGAATTCAACTACTTAGGCTTACTCGGCGAGCGTAGCCAGAACCTGGGAGACTGCAAAGCCTCACGGCACAGCTGTTTCCGCCGTCAGATGGCTGACTATCGCAAAACGATAGCACAGCAGCATTCTCCTAGCCGCCCGCCCCGTCGTCCATCATTGTATTGGTCAGCGCCTCATAGGCCATGCTGCATAGCTGAGAACGTGGACAATTTTACAATGAGTACTGGCGCCACTGTAAGAATCGCGGCGACCGGGATTTGCAGGCAAAGATGGCTCCCGGCCTCGTGCCGAGCACCGCGGTCAAGAAAAAGTAAATGCCTTGGGCCATAGTGGCTGCCGTCAGGCTGCCCAAAAGCGTTCTGGTCGCTCTTGCGAAGGGCGATGTATACCCATCCGGAAAGCCCAGCATGCTGAGTTCCTTAGACCATTGCAGGGCTAGCACAACGCTCAACGCCGCCCAAAGAACAGCGGTCGCACGAGTGAATGGCATCCGGAAAACCTCGATCAAACCAGCGAGACATTGCCGCCGGCGTGGCGCTCCAGCCGGCCGGCGAGGTCGAGTTCCAGCAACACCATGAAAACCTGGGCGGGATGCAGGCCGGTGTGGCGGATGATTTCGTCGACCGCCACCGGCGTCGGGCCGAGGGCTTCGATGACGCGGGCGCGGTCTGAAATGATGGCGCCGCCGCGCTCGGCAATCTCGTTACAGAGTTCGGCATTCTCGGGCGGGTAGGGCAGGTCGAGGCCGCCGGCCAGCACGCCGATCGTGCCGGTCGCAAGGCTGCCCTGATGTGCTGCCGTGTCGATGCCGCGCGCCAGACCGGAGACGATGCCGTATCCGTCGCGGCCGAGTTCGGCGGCGAGCGTTCGCGCCAACTTGATGCCGGCCAGCGAGGCGTTGCGGGCGCCGACGATGGCGACTGCCGGTAGCCGAAACACCGCGCCTTCGCCTTTGACCGCGAGCAGCGGCGGCGGATGGTCCATGCTTTTCATCAGCGGTGGATAGTCGGCCTCGCCGATGCCGACGAAGCGGGCGCCGGCACGCCGGGCTGTCTCCACTTCCGCCTCGGCCTCGGCAATCGACGGGATGCGGACGATCTTTCTGGCACCGCCCGAAATCATCAGCTCGGGCAGCATCTCAAGCGCCGTCTCGGCCGAGCCGAAACGGTTGATCAGGTCGCGAAAGGTGGCCCGGCCGACATTCGGCGTGCGGATCAAACGAAGCCAGCTCAACCGCTGCCGGTCGCTGAGCCGCGGCCCGGCGGCGCGCTGGCTCACTCCTTGGCCCCGATCTTGCCCTCGGTGCCGGCCAGCAGCCGCGTGATGTTGGCCCGGTGTTTTATGATGACGATCAGGCTCATCAGTGCGAACAGCCCGGCAATCTCAGGCGTGCTGAGGACATAGAGCGCGATCGGCACGATGACTGCTGCCGTCAGCGCCGCCAGCGAGGAATAGCGGAACAAGAAAGCGACGGCCAGCCAGACGATGGCGAAGATCAGTGCCACCTGCCAGGCCAATGCAATCAGTACGCCGAGATAGGTGGCGACCCCCTTGCCGCCCTTGAAACCGAGCCAGACCGGAAAGAGATGGCCGAAAAAGGCGCCGAGACCGGCCCAGGGCCCGAGCTCCAGTGCAAAGCGACCGGCGATCAGCACGGCCGCCGTGCCTTTCAGCGCGTCGAGCAGCAGCGTGGCGGCGGCCAGGCCCTTGTTGCCGGTGCGCAGTACATTGGTGGCGCCGATGTTGCCGGAGCCGATATTGCGGACGTCGCCCAGACCGGCGGCGCGGGTGATCAGGAGCCCGAACGGGATCGAGCCGAGCAGGTAGCCGAACACTAGTGCCAAGACGATGCCGTAAGCCATTGTTCCCCCAGATATGCCCTAGGCTGAAAACATTGTGCGGCCCGCCACCATCGTTTGCAAGACCTTGCCCTGCAGCCGCGCGCCTTCGAAACAGGTGTTTTTCGAGCGCGAACGGATACCGGCTTCGCTGACGATCCATGGCTCGTTGAGATCGACCAGCGCAAGATCGGCGATCGCGCCTGGCTTCAGCGTGCCGCCGGGCAGGCCGAACAGTCTTGCCGGCGCGGTGGACAAGGTCTCGACCAATCTAAGCAGCGTCACGTCGCCATTGTGATAAAGCCGCAGCGCCGCGCCCAGCAGCGTTTCCAGCCCGATCGCGCCGGCCGCGGCGTCGGCGAAGGGCAGGCGCTTGGTGTCGACATCCTGCGGGTCGTGCGAGGACACGATGAGGTCGATCGTGCCGTCCTTGACCGCCTCGATCATCGCCAGCCTGTCTTCCTCGGCGCGCAGCGGCGGCGTCAGCCGGAAGAAGGTGCGGTATTCGCCGACATCGTTCTCGTTGAGCGACAGATTGTGGATCGACACGCCTGCTGTGACATTCGCGCCGTCGGCTTTCGCCCGCGTTACCGCGTTTGCCGCCATGGCCGTCGAGATCTTGGCCGCGTGATAGGCGCCGCCGGTCAGCCGCGCCAGCGCAAGGTCACGCTCCAGCGGAATGGACTCGGCCTCGCGCGGAATGCCGGCGAGGCCGAGCCAGCTGGCATAGAGGCTTTCGTTCATGACGCCTGATGAGGCGAGGTCGGCGTCTTGGGTTTCATGTGCGATCACGCCGCCGAAGTCGCGCGCATAGGTCAGCGCGCGGCGCATCACCAGTGCGCTTGATATGGTGTGCCGCCCGTCAGTGAAGGCGACCGCGCCGGCCTCGCGCAGCAGGCCGAATTCGGTCATCTCGCGGCCTTCGAGGCCCTTGGTGATCGCCGCCGCCGGAAAGATGTTGACGATGGCCGTATCCTTGGCGGTGCGTAGCACGAATTCGACCAGCGCCACATTGTCGATCACCGGGTCGGTGTCGGGCATCATGACGATGGAAGTGACGCCGCCGGCCGCCGCCGCCAGGCTGGCCGAAGCGATGGTTTCGCGGTGCTCGCCGCCCGGTTCGCCGATGAAGACGCGCGCATCGATCAGGCCCGGGATGATTGCTTTGCCGCCGCAGTCGATGACGGTAGCATCTTGCGGAGCGCCCTGGTTCAAGGCCGACTTGCCGGCAGCCACGATCTTGCGGCCCTCGACAATGACGGTGCCGACCTCGTCAATGCCGCGCGACGGATCGACGATGCGGGCCCGGCTGAAGACCGTTGTGCTCATCGGGCAACTTCGCGGTTGCGACGGGGGTCGAGCAGCGCTTCCATCACTGCCATGCGCACGGCAACACCCATCTCCACCTGTTCCTGGATGACGCTCTGAGGACCGTCGGCGATTTCCGATGCGATCTCGACGCCGCGGTTCATCGGGCCGGGATGCATGACCAGAGCGCCGTCCTTGGCCGCCTTCAGCTTCTCGGCGTCGAGGCCGAAATAGTGGAAATACTCACGCACCGAAGGCACGAAGGCGCCTTCCATCCGCTCGCGCTGCAGCCGCAGCATCATCACCACATCCGCGTCCTTGAGCCCTTCGGCCATCGAACGGGTGACGACCACGCCCATTTTCTCGATGCCGGCGGGCAGAAGCGTCGACGGCGCCACGGCGCGGACCTGGGCGCCGAGCGCGTTGAGCAGTATGATGTTGGAACGCGCCACGCGCGAATGCAGGATGTCGCCACAGATCGCCACGATCAGCTTCGACAGCGGGCCCCTGGCGCGGCGGATGGTCAGCGCGTCGAGCAGCGCCTGCGTCGGGTGCTCATGGGCGCCGTCGCCGGCATTGATCACCGAGCAGCCGACCTTTTGCGCCAGTAGTGCGGCGGCACCCGCCGACTGGTGGCGGATGATCAATATGTCCGGGCGCATGGCGTTCAGCGTCATCGCCGTGTCGATCAGCGTCTCGCCCTTCTTCACCGAAGAGCTCGCCACCGACATGTTCATCACGTCGGCGCCTAGCCGTTTTCCGGCCAGCTCGAACGACGACTGCGTGCGGGTCGAGGCTTCGTAGAAGAGGTTGATCTGGGTGCGGCCGCGCAGCGTCGAGGTCTTCTTCTCCGACTGCCGAGAGATCGCGACCGCCCGGTCCGCCTTGTCCAGCAAAAGCTCGATGTCGGCGGGGGAAAGATCGCGGATGCCCAGAAGATGGCGGTGAGGATAGAGTGGCAGGGACGAAGCGTCGGTCATCTCAAGGCGCTGCTATAGGGTGGAGGACCTTTGGCTGCAAGCACCAGCTTTGGATTGCGGTCTTTCTCCCCGGTATTTTCGTCGCGCGCGTTGCGCGGCTTGGGCTATAAACCGCTACTGGCTTCGGATTCGTGGCCTTGTGATGATAAGGACAGTGCGTGACCGACGACGTGACGAACCAGCCGCCGCCGCTGGCAGGCGGCAACGCCTGGCGGGGCGATCCGTTGCTGATCCAGCTTGCCGAGCGTTTTTCCGATCCGGTGCGCAAAGATCTCGATGGGCTTGGCCGTTTCGTGCTGACGCACGAGGCGCAGGAACTGGCTCGCCTCGCCAATGTCGAGACGCCGAAGCTCAGGACCCATGACCGGCAGGGCCGGCGCATCGATCTGGTTGAGTTTCATCCAGCCTATCACGCACTGATGCGCCGGTCGGTGGCGAACGGTCTGCATTCGTCGGTCTGGGAAAATGGCGATGCCGAGATCGGCCGCCGTCATCAGGTGCGCGCCGCCCGTTTCTACCTGACGGCCGAGCTCGAAACCGGGCATCTCTGTCCCATCACCATGACCAGCGCATCGCTGGCAGCGCTGATGGCCAGCCCGAAACTGTTTCGCGAATGGGCGCCGCGGGTGACGACACGCAAATACGACCAGAGCCAAAAGCCTCCGGTCGAAAAGGCCGGGCTGACGCTCGGCATGGGCATGACCGAGAAGCAGGGCGGCACCGACGTCCGCGCCAACGTCACCAGGGCCGAGCGGGCCGCCAGCAGCTTCTATCGGCTGACCGGCCACAAATGGTTCATGTCAGCGCCAATGTCGGATGCGTTCCTGGTGCTTGGACAGGCGCCGGAAGGACTTTCGTGCTTTCTCGTTCCCCGCATTCTCGGCGACGGTTCGGGCAACGGCTTCCGCTTCCAGCGGCTGAAGGACAAGCTCGGCAACCGCTCCAACGCCTCGTCCGAAGTGGAGTTCGTCAACGCCATCGGCGAGATGGTCGGCGAGCCCGGGGCAGGCGTCAAAACGATCATGGACATGGTGACGCTGACCCGGCTCGACTGCGCGATCGCCTCGTCGGCGATCATGCGTGCCGGGCTGGCCGAGGCCGTCCACCACACCCGTCACCGCCAGGTGTTTGGAACCAATCTGATCGAGCAGCCGCTGATGCAGCGCGTGCTGGCCGACATGGCGCTCGACGTCGCCGCGGCCACCGCGCTGTCGTTCCGGCTGGCGCGCTCCTTCGACGAAGCGGCCGGCGACCGCGGCGAGGCAGCCTTCGCTCGCGCCATGACGCCGGTCGTAAAGTACTGGGTCTGCAAGATCGCACCACAGCTGCTCTACGAAGCGATGGAGTGCCTCGGCGGCAATGGCTATGTCGAGGAGGCGCCGCTCGCCCGCTACTATCGCGAAGCTCCGGTCAACGCGATCTGGGAGGGATCCGGCAACGTCATGGCGCTCGACGTGCTGCGCGTGCTGGGGCGTGCACCCGGCCTGTTCGAGGAGGTGCTGGCCGGCATCGATCGCGATCTCGGCGCAGGCGGACGCGGCACCGTCGGTGTACTCAAGGCGGCAATGCAGGTCGCGGCAACCGACGAGGGCTCGGCCCGCCTGCTCACCGAACAACTGGCGCTGTCGGCGGCAGCGGCAGAACTTCGCAGGCTGGGGGCAGGGCGGATCGCCGACGCCTTCGTCGAGACGCGCCTCGCCGGCCAGTGGCGCAACACCTATGGCATGCTCGATTCGCGCCATGACGCGCGCATGATCATCGACACGCTCTATCCGCCGACGAACTGAGCCGCGAACAGCAGTACAACCGGGATGGTCGCGAAGGAAGCAAGCGTCTGCAGCGTCGTAACCGTAGCGTAAAGCTCGGCGTCGCCGCCCATTTGCTTGGCCAGCACATAACCGTTCATGGCGGTCGGCACGGCGCCGCACAGGATGAGAAACAGCAATTCCTCGCCAGTGACGCCAAGTAAGAGCGAAATGGCCAGCAGCAGCGCCGGAAACACCACCAGCTTGACTGCAACCGGGACGAGAATAGCGATCCTGGGCTTGACCAGGCTGTCGAGCCTCAGGCCCGCACCAATGCCGACGAGGCCAAGCCCAAGCGCGGCCTGGCCGATCAGCTGAAGCGTCTTGTTGACCGGCGCAAAAAGTTCGAAGGGCAGTGCGCGTAACAGAAGACCGCCGGCAGCCGCGATCACCATTGGATTAGTCGCCATGCGGCGGATCAGCGTCGGCCAGTTGGCCATCCTGTCGGCGAAGCGTGTAACCACGAAAACCGTCACAAGATTGATCGGCAGGATGACGATCGCCATCACCAGCGCGACGACAGCCATTCCGGCGGGCGGAAACAATTTTTGGGCAATGGCCAGAGCCATGAAACCGTTCCAGCGGATCGACGTTTGGAAAATCGACGAGAATTCGGCCGCTCCGGCAAGACCGGCCTTGCGCAGAAACGGCCACAATGACAGCACGAATACAAACATCAGCGGCACGGTGATTGCCAGCGCCAGCATCATGGCATCCAGCTGCAGGCCGGTGAAATCGGCGTTTACGATCGTCACGAGAATCAGTGTCGGATAGAAGAACCAGTAGCCCAACTGGTCGATGCCGTGCCAGCCGGCCGGATCGATCACATCGACGTACCGAAGAATATTCCCGCACAGGATAAGCAGGAAGATCGGCAGGATACTTTCGAACGTGGCTTGCATGGAAGCGTCTCGGAGGGAGACCGTGCCATAGCAGGCATTGCCGGCATGTAAAGCGCCACGACCGGCGCTGGCGTGGGCCTGTGGACGACCGTTAACCTTAACAAATGGTTTCCATTGCGGTCGCAAGCCGCAAGGCCCACTGTCCTGTTTACGGAAGCAGGAACGCCATGCGGCATATATTGAGCTCCTTTCTGGCCTTGCACTGGGCGGTCGTTTTCGCCCTGCTGGCGTTCCTCTGCATCGACGGGAATCGCGGTGTTGCGGCAGCGCTTGGTGTGCTCGGCGTCGCCGTCCAGAACACCCGTTTCGCCGACCTCGAAAACGCCGTTGTCGTGGCACCGCTAGCCGTAGCGCTGCTGGTCGTAGCGGTGCTGTTCTGCTGGGCCTTTGTCGAGACTCTGTTTAGCGGTCCGACAAATCCGGACGCCACCGACAGCGTCGTGCGGGTGGCCTTCATCTCCGCCTCCGGCGTATTGTCGCTGATTGTCGTCGGCGGCGCCGCGCAAGGCATCAACGGGCTGTTCATGGTTGTCGCGGTGCAACTGGCGGCGCTGCTGGCGTCCTATGTCGCTATGCTCGCAGAGCGGCGGTCGGCCCTTGGCGCAGCGGTTCCGGGCACGGGTAAAATCCGGGCCGCCGCGCATGTAATGGCAAAAGCGGCGGCGCACAACTCGGCGCTCTCGCGCATCTCCGGCCGGCTGGCCACGAACTTGAGGCCGGACACGAATTTGAGGGATGGCCGCTGATGCGTACCTTGTTCGCGCTATGGGCGGCGCCGCTCGCCCTGTTCTGGGGCTGGTTCTTCCTGTCGCTCAACGACATCAATTTCGGATATGTCATGCTGAGCCGCCAATTGCATGACCTCGTCTTCCAGCTTTATGGGGAGATGCTCGGCATTGATCCGGCGCTCATTCCCGGCATGGTGGCAAAGGCCTGCATCTTCGACAGTCTGCTGCTCATGGCATTTTGGGCGTTCCGACGCCGCCGGGTGATCGGCGGCTGGATCAGGATAATGCGCGACCGCTATTTCGGCCAGGCATCGACGCCGAGCGCCTGAAGCCGGTCGAGAACGCCCTGCAGAATAAAGGCCGCCGCGGCCGAATCGATCTTGCCGGCGCGTTTGCGGCGCGAAAAATCCATCTCGATCAACGTCCGCTCAGCCGCCACCGTCGACAGTCGCTCGTCCCACAAAACGAAGGGCAGGTCGGTCACACCAGCCATGTTGCGGGCGAAGGCGCGGGATTTCTGGGCGCGCGGGCCTTCCGACCCGTCCATGTTGATCGGCAGGCCGAGCACCACGGCGCCGACATTCTCTTTGTGCAGCAAGGCGAGCAGCACAGCTGCATCCAGCGAGAATTTCCTGCGCATGATGACCGGACGCGGATGGGCGAAGGCAAAGCCCCTGTCGGAAACCGCCACGCCGATGGTCTTGTCGCCGAGGTCGAGCCCGGCCAGCGTCTTGCCGCCGCTGAGCCGCGCCGGCAACTCTTCGATGGTGATGATGCTCAACGGCCTTCCTTGGACCACACGCCGCGAAGGGACGCTGTGGGACTTTAATTTCACTGCCGGCGTTCTATCCTTGGGCGAAGCAAAAATCGAGGAAAGCATTTATGAAACTGACCTGGTACGGACATTCCGCATTCCGCATCGAAACCACCGACGCGAAAATCCTCATCGATCCCTATCTGATCGGCAATCCGTCATGGACGAGCGGCTGGGAAGGACCGGCGGAAGGGGTCACGCATGTTCTATTGACCCATGGCCATAGCGATCACATCAGCGGTGCGCTCGAAGTGCTTGGGAAAAGCGGCGCTATGCTGGTCGCCAATTTCGAGGTCTGCATGTACCTGGTCGGCAGGGGCGCCAGCGACAAGAAGATCAATCCCGGCAATATCGGCGGCACGATCGATTGCGGCGGGTTCACCACCACCTTCGTCCTGGCGCTGCATTCATCGTCGTTCCCGGGTGACAATGGCCAGAACACCTATCTCGGCAATCCAAGCGGCCTCGTCCTGCATTTTCCGGAAGACAAGACGCTCTATCACATGGGCGACACCGACATCTTTTCCGACATGGCGCTGATCAACGAATTACATGAGCCGAAGATCGGCATCGTTCCGATCGGCGACCGCTTTACCATGGGTGGCGCGGTGGCAGCCCTTGCCTGCCGCCGATTCTTTCAGTTCGAGACGGTCATTCCCAGTCACTTCGGCACGTTCCCGATCATCGACCAGACCGCCGACAAGTTTGTCGCAGGGTTGGAGGGATCCGGCGTGAAGGTGGCGTTGCCGGAGATCGGTGGGACGATTAGCTTGTAGAACATGCTAGGTATAAGACGCTAAAAGGGAGCGAAAACATGATTTTGAGGGGCTTTCTTTGCATTTCTATTCTCTCTGTGGCGTCCGCCGCTCCCGCCGCGGAGGACTTCATCGAAGGCGTCTATCTCCAGTCCGAGGATCTTTGTGCGCAGGCCAAGAAGGACACACTGGAAGCGCTGATCGACGCCGGCAACATCGTGCTCTCGGCGCGTGGCCTGCAAAGCGTCGAATACGATTGCGAGTTCCTTCAGATCACCAAGGCGACGCTCTCGCCGAGCTGGGCGGTGACAGCCATATGTCAGGAACCGGGCCACGTCTTTCCGGACGTTCTCTCCGTAACGCAATTGAGCCCGAAGCAGATCGATCTGGTTTCGGTCCGGCCTGCGGAAGACGAAAGCGAGGCGAGCGGCAACAGCGGCAGCTATTTCCTCTGCGACGGTGTGGCCCTGCCATAGACCTTCTGCCTGAGTTGTCGGCACGATGCATGTTGCGCGGCACGCGCCGCGCCGCTATAGCGCGGACTGGTTTTCCAGAGGCACAAAACAACCATGTCCGTTGATCTTCAGACTGTGAAGCGCGTCGCGCGTCTCGCCCGTATTGCGGTGAGCGAGGAGGATGCCGAGCGCATGACCGGCGAGTTGAACGCCATTCTGGGTTTTGTCGAGCAATTGAACGAGGTCGACGTCTCCGGTGTCGAGCCGATGACTTCGGTGATTCCGATGGAAATGAAGAAGCGCCCGGACGTCGTCACCGACGGCAGCAAGGCGGTCGACATCGTCGCCAACGCACCGGCCACCGAAGAGAATTTCTTCCTCGTTCCGAAGGTGGTGGAGTAGCGGGCCGATGGCAATCGAGATCGCCATCGAAATGTCGCTGCAGGACGATGTGCGCGGGCTGGTTAAGGAGCTCAACGACACGCTGCTGGAACTGACGCCGCCGGAGCACTGCTATCACATGACCGTCGAACAGATGGCCGACAACGACACAACTGTCTTCATCGCTCGCGACAACGGCCTTGCCATCGGTTGCGGCGCGCTGAAGCGCCATGATGGCACCGTCGGCGAGGTCAAGCGCATGTACACGCGGCCTTCGCATCGTGGACAGAAGATCGGCGCCAGGATCGTCGAGCGGATCGAAGCGCTGGCGCGCAATGAAGGGCTGAAGCGTTTGGTGCTGGAAACCGGCGACCGCCATCCGGCAGCGTGGACCGTCTATGAAAGCGCCGGATTTTCGCGCTGCGGCCCGGTGCTGAACTATCCCGATACCGAGTGGTCGGTGTTTTACGAAAAGAGCCTTGCCTGATGAGCGACCTGACCCACCTGACGATTTCGCAGGCCCGCACCAAGCTGCGCGCCAAGGAAATCACCGCAACCGAGATCACTGAAGCCTATCTCCAGGCGATCGAGCGGGCCAATCCGACGCTCAACGCCTATGTCGTCGTTACCGACGACAAAGCGCGCGACATGGCCAAGGCCTCGGACGCGAAGCTGGCGAAGGGCGAGGGCGGGTCGCTCGAAGGCATTCCGCTCGGGATCAAAGACCTGTTCGGCACCGAAGGCATCCACACCCAGGCCTGCAGCCATGTTCTGGACGGGTTCAAGCCGCACTACGAATCGACCGTCACTGCCAATCTGTGGGCCGACGGCGCCGTCATGCTCGGCAAGCTCAACATGGACGAGTTCGCCATGGGCTCCTCCAACGAGACCTCCTACTACGGCCCTGTCGTCAATCCGTGGCGGCGTTCGCGCCTCGACACGGTGGTGATGCCGACCACGCATCAGGGGGATGGCGGTTTCGTCTCGGCCGGCGGCACCAGGACCGCGCGCACGCTTGACAACGCCCAACTCGTGCCAGGCGGCTCGTCGGGTGGCTCGGCCTCCGCCGTTTCGGCGCTCCTATGTGCCGGCGCCACCGCCACCGACACCGGCGGCTCGATCCGCCAGCCTGCCGCCTTCACCGGCACGGTCGGCATCAAGCCGACCTACGGCCGCTGCTCGCGCTGGGGTACTGTCGCCTTTGCTTCGTCGCTCGACCAGGCCGGACCGATCGCGCGCGATGTGCGTGACGCCGCGATCCTCTTGAAATCGATGGCCTCGGTCGATCCGAAGGACACCACCTCGGTCGACCGGCCGGTGCAGGATTACGAAGCGGCGATCGGCAAGCCGATCAAGGGCATGAAGGTCGGCATCCCCAGGGAATACCGCGTCGACGGCATGCCCGACGAGATCGAGGCGCTGTGGCAGAAAGGCATTGCCTGGCTGAAAGATGCCGGCGCCGAGATCGTCGACATTTCGCTTCCGCATACTAAATATGCGCTGCCGGCCTATTACATCGTCGCGCCCGCCGAAGCCTCTTCGAACCTGGCCCGCTATGACGGCGTCCGCTATGGGTTGCGCGTGCCGGGCAAGGACATCGTCGACATGTACGAGAAGACCCGCGCCGCCGGCTTCGGCCGCGAGGTCAAGCGCCGCATCATGATCGGCACCTACGTCCTCTCCGCCGGCTACTACGATGCCTACTATCTGCAGGCGCAGAAGGTGCGGAGTCTCATCAAGCGGGATTTCGAAAATGCATTCACGGCCGGCGTCGATGTCATCCTGACACCGGCAACGCCGTCGGCGGCCTTCGGCATCGCCGACGAGGACATGGCCGCCGATCCGGTCAAGATGTACCTCAACGACATCTTTACGGTGACGGTGAACATGGCTGGACTGCCGGGCATCGCCGTGCCCGCAGGGCTAGACGCCAAGGGCCTGCCGCTCGGCCTGCAGCTCATCGGCCGGCCCTTCGACGAGGAAACTTTGTTCCAGACCGCCCATGTCATCGAACAGGCGGCGGGTACGTTCCAGCCGGAAAAGTGGTGGTAGTGTCCTCTCCCATCTGAAGGGGTGAGGGATGTTCTACTATCTTTCCAAGGTATTTTGGCTCCTCGTCCAGCCGTTGAATCTGGCGATCATCCTGTTGTTGGTCGCGTTGCTTTCTGCCTTGGTCGGGCGCGGAAAGCTGTTTGCCACCGGCAGCGGGCTGGCCTTTCTCATCCTCGCCCTCTCGACCTGGACCTCGCTCGGCGCACTGATGCTCAACCCGCTGGAAGAGCGCTTTCCGCGCCCGCCGCTGCCGGAAAAGGTCGATGGCATCGTCGTGCTCGGAGGCGGCATGGAGGGCGCCGTCAATTTCGCGCGTGGCGGCTATGAACTGAGTGCCAGCGGCGATCGGATGGTCGCGGCGGCCGTGCTGGCACGGCATTTTCCGACAGCGAAAGTCGTCATCTCAGGGGGCACTATCGCAATGATCGGCGAAGGCGAGGGCGATGCAGAGACGGCGCCGCGTCCGTTCGCCGCACTTGGTGTGACGGCCGATAGGCTGATCCTCGAGAACAGATCCCGCAACACATACGAGAACGCCGTCTTCACCCGCGAACTGGTCACCCCGAAACCGGGCGAGACCTGGTTGCTGGTGACCTCGGCCTTCCACATGCCGCGCGCCAAGGCGCTGTTCGACAAGGCCGGCTTTGCCGCCCTTCCCTGGCCGGTCGATTACCGCACCTCCGGCAAGGAAGGCATCGGCCTGTTCCGCGACGATCCCTTCGGTTCGCTGCAGACCACCAGCACGGCGGTCCGCGAATGGATCGGGCTCGTCGCCTACTGGCTGTCGGGCCGCATCGATCGGCTTTTCCCTGGACCGGGTGTTGGTTCGGGCGGCTGACCGATCACGGCTTGCCGCGCCGCCGAGAAGAACTGGCGACGCACCAGGACCGCCAGCAATAGCAGCGTCGACAGCACGAACACTTTTGGGTCGACGAACCAGCCGAGATAACCGATCGAGAAAAACACGCCGCGCAGGCCGGAATTGAAGTGTTTCCCGGCCAGCATGTTCATGCGCGCCGCACGCCATACCGCCGTCTCGCTAACCGGGTTACGTGAAGCCTCGCCATGCGGAATCGGCACAGCTCCGATCAGGATCGAGCAGTAGTTGAACAGCCGGTAGGCCCAGCCGAACTTGAAGAAGGAGTAAGCCAGGATCAGCACCAATCCGAACACCTTCATCTGAAAAGCGGTGCGGGACGATGTCGCGCCGAGCGGCAGGTTACTCAGCACCGAAATAACCTGATCGGAGGCGCCGAGCAGCGCAAAACAGCCGCCGATCGCAATCAGTGAACTGGAGGCGAAGAAGGCGGTTCCCTGTTGAAGGCCTGCCATGATGGCGGTGTCGACAATGCGGATCTCGCGTTCGGCCATGGTCCGCATCCAGGCTTCGCGCTGAGCGTTCATCGCCGTCGTCAGTGACATGCGGCTGACCAGCTTTCCGTCGGAGGCGAGCGTATGCAGCACCCATACGAAAAGGAAGAAGGCCAGCGCCACGAGGTCTGCCGTCGACAAATGGAAAGAATCGCCCATGCGACCCTTTTACCACACGCCGTGGCGCCGCTTCGATGGCGGAACGCAACGATGTCGCTGCCGGAGCAAACAAGGTCGGCAGGTGCAGCGCCGCGATCTTCGAAAGAGCGGAAACATCACAGGAATTCCTATATGTAAATTCCAATAGGAGAGAGCGGCGCGTGTTCCTTTCGGTTTTCGACCTGTTCAAGATCGGGATTGGACCATCGAGTTCGCACACGATGGGACCGATGACGGCTGCGCGGCGTTTTCTCGACGAGGTCGCGGGAGATGACTGGCCACGCCCGGCCGGCGCCAAGGTCGACCGCGTCGCCGCCAGCCTGCACGGCTCGCTTGCCTATACCGGCGTCGGCCATGGTTCAGATCGCGCCGTCGTGCTCGGGCTTGCCGGCCAGACGCCGCAGACGGTGGACCCCGATCAGGCGGACAGCATCGTCGACCGTATCGCCGCCGACAAGCGGATATCGCCGCCCGGCCACCCGTCCTATCGCTTCGACCCGGCCACGGATCTGGTGCTGGACCGCAAAACGCCGCTACCCGGTCACGCCAACGGCATGGCTTTCTCCGCCTATGATGCCGACGACCGCCTACTGCTCAAGCGCATCTATTATTCGATCGGCGGCGGCTTCGTGGTTTCCGAGGAAGAATTGCAGCGGATGAAGGTGAAGGGCTCGGTGACGACGGAAGGCAAGAAGGTTCCATACCCCTTCAAGAACGCCGTCGAGATGCTGTCGATGGCGGCGAAAAGCGGCCTTTCCATCGCCGACATGAAGCGCGTCAACGAAGAGACGCAGATGCCGCGCGAGGAACTCGACGCCGGCCTCGACGGCATCTGGAGCGCCATGAAGAGCTGCATCGAGCGTGGCCTGTCGCAGGACGGCATCATGCCGGGCGGGCTGAAGGTGCGCCGACGCGCGCGGCAATTGCATGACAAGCTGCAGGAGCAGTGGCGGCAGAACCGGCCCAATCCGCTGCTCGCCAACGACTGGCTGTCGATCTATGCCATGGCGGTGAATGAGGAGAACGCCGCCGGCGGGCGCGTCGTCACCGCGCCGACCAATGGTGCTGCAGGCACGCTGCCCGCGGTGCTGCGCTACTGGCTGCATTTCCATCCCGAGGCCGACCAGCCAAGCATCCGCGATTTCCTGCTGACCGCGGCAGCGATCGGCGGCATCATCAAGACCAACGCTTCGATCTCGGGCGCCGAAGTCGGCTGCCAGGGCGAGGTCGGTTCGGCCTCGGCGATGGCGGCGGCGGGGCTGTGCGCCGTGATGGGCGGCACGCCCGAGCAGGTCGAGAACGCCGCCGAGATCGCGCTTGAACATCATCTCGGCATGACCTGCGATCCGGTCGGCGGGCTGGTGCAGGTGCCTTGCATCGAGCGTAACGCACTCGGCGCCGTCAAGGCGGTGACTGCTGCTTCGCTGGCCATCAAGGGCGACGGCGTTCACTTCGTGCCGCTCGATGCCGCGATCGAGACCATGCGCCAGACCGGCCTCGACATGAACGAGAAATACAAGGAAACCAGCCTCGGCGGACTGGCCGTCAATATCGTGGAATGCTGAGCCAACCTTTGCACTGGGGATTGGCACTGTGGAGAACAGCACTGCGAAGACTGGCACTGTGGAGAAAGTCGGCCAGACCGTTGACGCCCTCGCGCGCCGGACTAAACCTTAATCCATGTCCCTCAATCTCATAAAGCTCTGCGTTGGCTGCGACAGCGTCGAAGATCTCGAAGAGTGGATCGCCTTCCGCCTCGACGAACGGCAGCGCGCCGGTGAACCGGTCGAGCATTACCACACCACCCGCATGATGCCGACGCGCGGCGCCGAGGTCACCGATGGCGGTTCCCTCTACTGGGTGATCAAGGGCAATGTGCAATGCCGCCAGTTGATCACGGAAATCCGTCCTTTCACCGATGACGAGGGCATCGGCCGCTGTCATCTGATGCTCGATCCCGCGGTGGTGCGCACCGAATGGCAGCCGCGCCGCGCCTTTCAAGGCTGGCGCTACCTGAAACCGTCGGACGCGCCGGCCGATCTCGGCAAGGGTAAAGCGGGATTGGTCAAGATGCCGCCGAAACTCAGGCGCGAGCTTGCCGATCTCGGCCTTCTCTAGGAAGGTCCCCCAAATTCAAAGCTGCCGGGATAGCTGACCCTCCAGGTCGCCTCATGCTGGGCTTGCAAGCGGCGCAACAACGCCACATCTTGAATGTCATGAGCGACAAGAAGCAGCCCGTGCCCGCAAAGGCCAATCCTGCGCCGGTCGAGTCCCAATCGAGCACTGGCGAGATCGACGCCTTTATCCGTCAGGCAAGGACGCTCGCTGCGTCCGCGACCGGTTCTGGCAGGCTGATCCTCTCGCTCGACGCGACGATGAGCCGCCAGCCGACCTGGGACCTTGCCTGTGCGCTGCAGGGCGAGATGTTCGACGCCGTCGGCAAGGCCGGAGCGCTGAAGGTTCAATTGGTTTATTTTCGTGGTCTTGGCGAGTGCCGCTCATCTGCATTCGTCACCGATACGGACGCGCTGAAGCAGCTGATGACGCGGATCGAATGCCGCAGCGGCCACACCCAGATCGGCAAGGTTCTCGCCCATGCGCTGAAACAGACGGTGGCGGCCAAGGTGAATGCGCTGGTCTATATCGGCGACGCGATGGAAGAAAACATAGACGATCTGGCCGAAAAGGCCGGCAGCCTCGGCCTGCACGGCGTTCCTGTGTTCGTCTTTCAGGAGGGCCATGATGCCGGCGCAGAAAAGGCATTTAAGGAGATTGCGCGGCTGTCCAAAGGTGCTTGGTTCCGATTTGATCGGCGGGCCGCCGCAACCTTGGCCAGCCTGCTTTCGGCGGTCGCCGTGTTTGCAACCGGCGGGCTGAAGGCACTGGAGGCCAGGGGCAGGCCGGAAGACCGGTTGATGATCGAGCATCTGCGGAGCGGCAGGAAATAATGGGCGCGATTATCGCATTCGTGGCGTTGCTTTTGGTGCTGCTCGGCGTGGCCACGATCTTTCTCCGCGCCGACCCCGCGAGACTCGCAAGCGGGATGAGGACACTTGGGCCCGTCCTGCTGGCGCTGATCGGCGTCGCCGTGCTTCTGGTCGGACGCGAAGGTATCGGCGGCTTGATCCTATCGACGGCGCTCGCCTGGTATGGCTCCATGCGGATGAAGCGGCCGACGGCGAAACTGGAGCCGGGCAAGCATTCGACGGTGCGCACCGCTGCACTCGAAATGGAGCTTGATCACGATACCGGCAATCTGGAGGGGCTCGTGCTCGCCGGCCGCCATGAAGGCAAGATGCTTGGCACGATGAGCCTTGCGGAATTGCAGCAACTTTATCGCGAACTTCCCGGCGACCCGGAGAGCCGCCAGTTGCTAGAGACGTATCTTGACGGCAGATTTCCCATCTGGCGCAAAGACGCTGAGGCGGATGGTGGCGACGGGCTGGGTGTTTCGCCAGGTTCGGGCGCCATGACTAAGGAGGAGGCCTACAAGATCCTTGGTCTTGAAGCGGGGGCCGCCGCGGCGGATGTCCGCAAGGCGCACCGCCGCCTGATGCAGCGCCTGCACCCCGATATCGGCGGCACGTCTTTTCTGGCGGCGCGGATCAATGAAGCCAAGGACGTCTTGCTCTCCAATCACAACTAGTCTCCTTCGACGCAGAATTTTTCCGGGAGATGTTTTCGACGCCGCCTACTGCTGGATGGCGTAGCACTCGATTTTCTTTTTCTTCAGGGCGTTGCAGGCTTTCCAGGCAGCAGTCTTCGAACCAAAGCCGAACCGGGCGCGGTAATAGGTGACGCCGTCCTTTTCGAAGGCGACGGTGAAGCCTGTGGCATCGGCGAGGATCGAAGGCGCCTGCTTGCTCGTCTCGTCCAGGAGAGCCTGGGCTTCGGATTGTTTTGGCGAAGAGGCGACCTGGACTGCCCAGCCTGACGGCACCGATGCCGTGTTGACGGGATCGACCGCCGCCGGTTCGGCGTAAGCTGCTGCGACCCTTGCCGTCGCCACATCGTCCGCCGTGGCCGCGGCCACTGTGTTGACCTTCCTGGTCTGAACGACGGGCCTGGTCTGAACGACGGGCCTGGTCTGGACGACGGGGGTGGCTTCTTCAACGGCGGGCTCGGTTTCCTCAACAAGCGAGGCAATGGCATCATCGTCCGGGGCATCGTCGTCCGGCCGGCTGTCCGGCGTCGGCGCGTCGCGCTTGGGCAGGAACACTTTTGCCAGGGCGCTGATCGGGTTGCCGCTGCCGGCCTTGGCGACCAGCATGCCGCTGCCGCGCGACGACGCTTTCGGCATGTAGGTGTTGATCAATGCGGCCATCTGGTTGTCGCGGCTGCCGCCGGATTTCCCGCCTATCACCACCGCGACAATGCGGCGATCGCCGTCGTCGACCGAGGAAACGAGATTGTAGCCGGAGGCGCGGGTGTAACCGGTCTTGATACCGTCGACGCCCTTGATGCGCCCAAGCAGGCGGTTATGGCCGTTGATACGCCTCCGGCCGTAGAGAAAGGAACGCTGCGAGAAATAGCCGTAATACTGAGGAAAATGTTCCCGCAGCGCGATGCCGAGCACCGCCATGTCGCGCGCGGTCGTGAATTGACCGGGGTTTGGCAAGCCGTGGGCGTTGCGGAAAACGGTCCCCTTCATGCCCAGCGCCCGCGCCTTGGCTGTCATCATGTGGGCGAAATTGGCTTCATTGCCGCCGAGAAGCTCGCCGAGCGCCGTTGCCGAGTCGTTTGCCGACTTGGTCACCATCGACAGGATCGCGGTCTCGACCGTGATCGCGCCGCCCCGTCTGACGCCGAGTTTCGTCGGCGGTTCAGCAGCAGCATTGGCCGAAAAGACGACCCGGGAGTTCTTGCTGATCTTGCCGTTCGCCATGGCCTCAAAGGCCAGGTAAAGCGTCATCATCTTGGTGAGTGAGGCCGGATAGCGCCGACCATCGGCATTCGAAGAATAAAGTACCTTGCCGGTCTTGGCATCGATGACGATGGCCGCCGACCTCGCTGCCATGGACGAAGCAGCGTCGGCAAAGACGAATGTCATCGCCAATGCGAGGATCATGATCGTTTTCAAAGAGGACGCGGATTTGGAGAGAATGCCCGACAACGCCTGACGCACCGATGGTTCCTTTGAATTTTTTGTTGCTGGAGGCGGCAAAGGTCCTGCCTCACTTCGAGCCAAACTATCGCGGCCAGCGTTACCAATCCGTTTATGGTAACCATCGTGTTCACCATTTTCTTCGGACTTGAGCTTCCCTTTATTCGAATTTTAGCCATTGCCGGTGGCTGGGCCTGCACGCCGGGCCGGTCGCCTGGAACCGCGCTCGGCGAAACATTGACTTTTTGTGCAGTGCACAATATATAACTTGCATGGCACAACGCGGCCCCGGACAGGGCGCGTCCACCGTTCAACGGCAACTGTCAAGGGAGCGTGAAATGACCCAGACCTATGAAGATTTCAGCAAATACGGCAAGGAGTTTGCCGACACCGGCTTGAAGAGCTTCGCATCCCTTTCCAAGGGTGCGCAGGCCATCGCCACCGAGGCGGGCGAGTACACCAAGAAAAGCTTCGAGGCCGGCAGCGCAGCAGCCGAGAAACTTTTGTCGGCCAAGTCGCTGGAGAAGGCGATCGAGATCCAGTCCGATTTTGCCAAGCAGTCGTACGAAGCCTTCGTCGCCGAAGCGACCAAGATAGGCGATCTTTATGCCGAACTCGCCAAAGAAGCCTACAAGCCGTTCGAATCAATCGTCGCAAAAGCGAAATAATCTCGCTATAATGTGAAGATGGCCCTCGGGCCTGCAAGACAGACCCGGTCGCGAACGCGCGGCCGGGTTTTTTCATGGCAATTTGAAATCAGGGGCTCTGCCGCCTTCACGATTTCGAAAATCGGCCAAGTTTGGCCACCTAGCCATATTGTCAGCTAAACAGAAGGGCTTAAAATCGTTCATCGAAGACCTACATGTCGAACTTGCATGGGTATTCGAAAAGGCAGGGCTACGTGACGATTGGTTTGACTGCCACGAGAGATGTGGTGCGGATGCAAAACGGCAACGACGGCAATGAGGCCGGTCGCGGCACGGCTGTCATCACGCGCACCAAAACCAAGACCAAAAAGCCTAGCCTTTATCGGGTCCTCATTCTCAACGACGACTATACGCCCATGGAATTCGTGGTTCACGTACTGGAGCGTTTTTTCCAGAAGGACCGTGAAGCCGCCACACGCATCATGCTACATGTTCACAATCATGGAGTGGGCGAGTGCGGGGTCTATACATTCGAGGTGGCCGAGACCAAAGTGTCTCAGGTCATGGATTTCGCCCGACAGAATCAGCATCCGCTGCAATGCGTGATGGAGAAGAAGTGAGGTAACATGCCGGCTTTCTCCCAAGGCCTGGAAAAGGCGCTTCACCAGGCGCTGACGCTCGCCAATGAGCGGCACCACGAATACGCAACCCTTGAACATTTGCTGCTCGCTCTCATCGACGACACCGAGGCGGCCGCGGTCATGCGCGCCTGCAACGTCGATCTCGACGAGCTGAAGCACACGGTTCTCACCTATATCGACACCGAACTCGACAATCTCGTCACCGGCTACGACGAGGATTCCAAGCCGACGGCAGGTTTCCAGCGCGTCATCCAGCGCGCGGTGATCCATGTGCAGTCGTCCGGCCGCGAGGAAGTCTCCGGCGCCAACGTGCTCGTTGCGATCTTCGCCGAGCGTGAGAGCCATGCCGCCTATTTCCTGCAGGAACAGCAGATGACCCGCTACGACGCGGTCAACTACATTTCGCATGGCATCGCCAAGCGCCCCGGGGCATCCGAGACGCGGTCGCCGCGCGGCGCCGACGACGAGCAGGGCGGCCAGAGCGGCGCCGAGCCGCAAGAGGACGGCGGCAAGAAAAAGCAGCAGCAGGACGCGCTGACCGCCTATTGCATCAATCTGAACAACAAGGCCAAGGCCGGCAAGATCGATCCGCTGATCGGCCGCGAGTCCGAGATCAACCGCACCATCCAGGTGCTGTGCCGCCGCTCCAAGAACAATCCGCTCTATGTCGGCGACCCCGGCGTTGGCAAGACGGCGATCGCCGAAGGCCTTGCCAAGCGCATCGTCGAGGGTGACGTGCCGGAAGTGCTGCACAACGCCACCATCTTTGCGCTCGACATGGGAACATTGCTGGCCGGCACCCGCTATCGCGGCGATTTCGAGGAGCGGCTGAAGCAGGTCGTCAAGGAACTCGAGGATTATCCGGGCGCGGTTCTGTTCATCGACGAGATCCACACCGTGATCGGGGCAGGGGCAACGTCGGGGGGCGCCATGGATGCGTCGAACCTGTTGAAGCCGGCGCTGTCGTCCGGAACCATCCGCTGCATCGGCTCGACCACCTACAAGGAGTTCCGCCAGTTTTTCGAGAAGGACCGCGCTTTGGTGCGGCGCTTCCAGAAGATCGACGTCAACGAGCCGACCGTCGAGGACGCCATCGAGATCATGAAGGGCCTGAAGCCGTATTTCGAGGAGTTCCACAAGGTTCGCTACACGGCTGAGGCGATCAAGGCTTCGGTCGAACTGTCGGCGCGCTACATCAACGACCGCAAGCTGCCGGACAAGGCAATCGACGTGATCGACGAGACCGGCGCCTCGCAGATGCTGGTGCCGGAGGCCAAGCGAAAGAAGACTATCGGCATCAAGGAGATCGAAGCGACGATCGCCACCATCGCCCGCATTCCGCCGAAGACGGTTTCCGCCGACGACGAGAAGGTGCTGGCCGGTCTCGACGTTGAGTTGAAACGTGTCGTCTACGGTCAGGACACCGCGATCACGGCGTTGACCTCGGCGATCAAACTGGCGCGGGCCGGCCTGCGCGAACCGGAGAAGCCGATCGGCTCCTACCTGTTCTCGGGACCGACCGGCGTCGGCAAGACCGAAGTGGCAAAGCAGCTCGCCGCCTCGCTCGGTGTCGAGCTGATCCGCTTCGACATGTCGGAATATATGGAACGCCACACCGTCTCGCGGCTGATCGGCGCGCCTCCCGGCTATGTCGGCTTCGACCAGGGCGGCCTGTTGACCGACGGCGTCGACCAGCATCCGCATTGCGTGCTGTTGCTGGACGAGGTCGAGAAGGCGCATCCGGACCTGTTCAACATCCTGCTGCAGGTCATGGACCACGGCAAGCTGACCGACCACAACGGCAAGCAGATCGACTTCCGCAACGTCATCCTGATCATGACCACCAATGCGGGCGCCTCGGATGCGCAACGCGCGGCGATCGGGTTCGGCTCGACCAAGCGCGAAGGCGACGATATCGAGGCGATCAACCGGCTGTTCACGCCGGAATTCCGCAACCGTCTCGATGCGATCATCCCGTTCGGCTCGCTGCCGGTTCCGGTCGTCCACCAGGTGGTGCAGAAGTTCGTCATGCAGCTCGAGGCCCAGCTCTCCGAGCGTGGCGTCACCTTCGACCTGTCGCAGGAAGCGATCGCCTGGCTGGCCGAGAAGGGCTACGACGAGCGCATGGGAGCACGGCCGCTCGGCCGCGTCATCCAGGAGCACATCAAGAAGCCGCTGGCCGACGAGGTGCTGTTCGGTAAGCTCAAGAAGGGCGGCACGGTGCGTGTCACCGTCGAGAAGAAGGAGACCGGCGAGACCGGCCTGAAGCTCGAGTCGCTCGCCGACGAGGCGCCGGTCAAGCCGAAGAAGGAAGAACCGGACGACACGCCGAAACTCAAGAAAGCTGCCAGCAAGAAGCCCGTCGCGAAAAAGGCGATCGCGCAGAAGGCGGAGCCCAAGGGCAAGGATGGCGGCAAGCGCAGCTTGGTGCCGCAACTGCCCCGCAAAGGGTGATGGCCTGAAAGCTAAAAAAAGCCCCGGAAACGGGGCTTTTTTATTGGAAAAAGAGGTAGTGGATGCTGGAAGCGTTGTGCGCGACGCCCGGCTTCAGCTTCCCAGCGCCATTCGTATCTTGCCGGCGTTCTCGGCCAACACTTCCGGCTTCTCCATCTGCCCGCTATGCGGCTTCAAAGGAATGCCCTCGAAGCGTGGAATGATGTGAACGTGGAGGTGAAAGACGGTCTGGCCCGACGCAGGCTCGTTGAACTGCATGACTGTGACACCATCGGCATCGAAGGCCTTTTTTACTGCCCGCGCTACTTTCTGGACATTTGCGAAGAGCGGGCCGAATACTGCCGGGTCCGCGTCAAGCAGGTTGCGCGACTGCGCCTTCGGCACAACCAGCGTATGACCCGGCCCTTGCGGCATTACATCCATGAAGGCAACGACGGCGTCATCTTCATAGACGCGATGCGACGGGATTTCACCGCGCAGGATTTTCGCGAAGATATTGCTGCTGTCGTAGATGGTTTCGGCCATGGCGTGCGCTCCGGATTGTGCCTTGCTCTACCGCATCGACCCGAAAATCGGAATCGATTTTCGGAAAGTACGATGCGGAGATTCAAAGTGTTAGAGCATGCTTTGTGCGTCCAATTGGACGCCGCCGCCCTAATCGTTCGCCATATCCTTGCGGAACGGCGTGTGCTCTTCAAGATAGTCGCCCATCCGCTCCACTTCGCGCCGCTCGCGCCTGAGATAGTCGGCGACCGCGTTGCGCAAGCCGGGATGCGCGATGTAATGCGCCGAATGCATGGTCACCGGCCTATAGCCGCGCGCCAGCTTGTGCTCGCCTTGCGCGCCGGCTTCGACCACTTTCAGCTTACGGTCGATCGCGAAGTCGATCGCCTGGTGATAGCAGACCTCGAAATGCAGGAACGGATGGTCTTCGATGCAGCCCCAGTTGCGGCCGTAGAGCGCATCGGAACCGATGAAATTGATGGCGCCGGCAATGTAGCGTCCATTGCGCTTGGCCATCACCAGGAGGATGTCGTCGGCCATGCGCTCGCCGATCATCGAGAAAAACTCGCGGTTGAGGTAGGGCCGCCCCCATTTCCTGCCGCCGGTATCCATGTAGAAGGCAAAGAAGTCGTCCCAGATCCTTTCGGTGAGATCCCTGCCGGTCAGCCAGTCGATCGAGATGCCGTGTGCGAGCGCCTCGCGCCGCTCTTTCTTCATGGCCTTGCGCTTGCGCGACGCCAGAGTGGCGAGAAAATTGTCGTAGGTCGAAAAACCTTCGTTGAAGAAGTGGAACTGCTGGTCGGTGCGGTGCAGGAAACCCGCCGCTTCCAGCGCCCCGACATCCTTCTGCTGCGCGAAGGTTACGTGCGCGGAAGAAATGCCGAGCTTGTCCGTCACCGCCTTCAGGCCCGCTGCCAAGCCGGCTTTAACGGCGCGACTGTCCTCGCCCTTGTTGACCAGCAGGCGAGGACCGGTGACCGGCGTGAACGGCACGGCGCATTGCAGTTTTGGGTAGTAACGCCCGCCGGCGCGCTCGAACGCGTCGGACCAGCCGTGATCGAAAACATACTCGCCCTGGCTGTGCGATTTCAGGTAGCAGGGAACGGCACCGAGCAGTTTTCCCTGCGCCGTCTCCAGCCTGAGATGATGGCCCTGCCAGCCGGTGCGCCGCACGGCGCAGCCCGAATCCTCAAGCGCGCTCAGAAAAGCGAACGAAACGAGGGGGTTGTAGCCGTTTTCTGTATCGGCGCGTGCGGTACCGCCGAGGCCATCCCATTCCGCGCAGGTGAAGGCTCCGATGCCGGAGGCAACCCGGATTGCATACGCTCCATTCGCCGTTTGCCCGTCGCCTTCATCGCCTTGATCCATGAGGCTTATTTAAGCTCCGTGCCGGTCCATGCAAGCTCGGTTTCAAGCGACCTGTACAAGATCGGGTTCGAATCCTTCGAAAGTCATTTGGTCGGCATATCTAAAGGTTAGGTCGACCGCCGGTTGGTCGAGCACGGTCCAGGTGATGACCGGCATTTTGAGCCTTTCGCGCACGAAACTGACAAACCGGTTCGGCAGGTCACCGGCGGCGTAGGAGGTGAAGGCGATGTCGTGCGCCAGCATGGCGAAATGCGCCTCGATCAGCTTGTCGTCCTTGCCATAGGCGGTCAGTCCGCCCGGAATGCCGGGCGCGTGTTTCGGGAAATCGCGGATCAGCCAGTGGTCGAACGACATGATCGCTGCCTTGCCCTTGTATCGCTTGAGCATCTTGCCGACGCTTTCCACCAGCCCTTCGTCCCGGCCGGGAACCCCTTTCAGCTCGACGACCATCGGCACACGACCATCGACCAGGTCGAGTGCCTGCTGCAGAGTCGGCAGATGGTCTGTTGTGCCGCCAACCCTGAGTGCCGTCATCTCCGCCGCTGTTCGCTGCCAGACGAAGCCATCCTGGCCGGTCAGCCGCTTCAGATCGCCATCGTGAATGACGACCGGGATGCGATCAGACGACAGATGCACGTCGCATTCGATCGCATAGCCGCGTTCAGCTGCCGCGGCAAAGGCGGAAAGCGTGTTCTCCCACCGCGTCTTATTCATGTCGTGGAGGCCGCGATGGGCAACGGGTCGGGCGGTCAGCCAGGAAAGATCGGTCATGACTGGCTCATTCGACTTCGAAGATGGCTTCGATTTCCACTGCGGCATTAAGCGGCAGGGAGGCGGCGCCGACGGCGGAGCGGGCATGTTTGCCGTGATCGCCGAGCACTGCAACCAGAAAATCCGAGGCGCCGTTGGCAACCAGGTGCTGTTCGACAAAATCCGGCGCCGAGGCGACGAAGACGGTGATCTTCACCAGGCGGCGGATTTTTTCGAGATCGCCAAGGGCTGCCTTGGCCTGCGCCAATATGTTGATTGCGCAGTATTTTGCCGCTTCCTTGCCGCTTGCGGTGTCGACATCGCGGCCGAGCAGCCCGCTCGCCTGCAGCTTGCCCTCGCTGAGCGGCAGCTGCCCGGCGGTGAACAGCAGATTGCCTGACCTGGAATAGGGCACGTAGTTGGCGGCGGGCGCGGCGGCGACCGGAAGCCTCACGCCGAGATCGCTTAGCCGCTTTTCGATTGTTTCACTCATGGTATTTCCCTATTGCTTGAGGACGCCGCGCAGGCCGGGCCGAAATTGCTATTTTTGCCTCGCTTCCGCCACGACTTTTTTTAAGCTGGACCCTCTTTCCTGCGGCCTGCCATCAGGCGCGATGATCGGAGCCCCTCATGCGCGCAACACGCCTCGCATTCCACGCTGTCCTGCTGCCAGCGGTGTTCTCGATGGCGCCGGCTTTTGCCGTACCGGCGCTGCAGGCGCATCGCGCGGTTTATGATCTGAGCCTGGACAAAGCCTCCGATCGCTCCGGCATTACCGGCATTTCCGGCCGCATGGTCTATGAGTTCAACGGCTCACCTTGCGAAGGCTACACGGTGAAGTTCCGCTTCGTCACCCAGATTGCCACCAACGACAATGCAACAAAGCTGACCGACCAGCAGACGACCACTTTCGAGGACGCCGAAGGCAAGACGTTCTCGTTCGTGACAAAATCCTTCGTCGACCAGAACCTCGACAAGGAGGTCAAGGGCACCGCGACGAAGGAGACGAAGGGCCTCAAGGTCGACATCGACAAGCCGGAGAAGAGCAGCCTCGAACTCGCCGCCACCCAGTTTCCGACCCAGCATCTGGCCGAACTGATCGACAAGGCCGAAAAAGGCGAAAATTTCTACGAAACCAACCTGTTCGACGGCTCGGAAGATGCCGACAAGGTGATGACCACCACCGTTGTCGTCGGCAAGAAAGCCGATGCCGACAAGGCTGATCCGGAAGCGCCGGCACTGGCGAAACTCGCCACCGACAAATACTGGCCAGTCGACATCGCCTATTTCGACGGCACCGACAAGTCAGGCGAGGAGGTGCCGGAGTACCGGATCAGCTTCAAGCTGCATGACAACGGCATCACGCGCGACCTCGTCATGGACTATGGCGAGTTCTCGATGACCGGCAAGCTCGTCAATCTGTCGTTGTTCGATCAGTCGAAAGCCTGTCCGCCGAAATAGGCTTCAGGTTAACCACGCCCGCAAGGTGGCGCCTACAGCGCCGCGCGTTCTTGCGCGTTCTTGGACGCGCAAAAGGACGCTGTAGCACTTTGATTTTGCGCATGATCCTTTCCGAAAATCGATTCCGATTTTTTGGGGTCATGCGCCATGACTTGAACACGCCGCAATTGCATCTCAACTTCTACGCCGATGGGTCGATCGGGGGGTGGGTTGAGCAGAATCGATGTGTTCGTGGCGCCGAGGCCCAATCCGGCGCTGATCAGGATCATGACTGTAGTCAACCGGGTTGTCATGCTGCATGGCATTCCCGGGGTTCGCGACGTGTTGCCGTTCAACCGCCTGGCCGGATTGCGCGGCGTCGCCAATGTCCGTCATTTCGACTTTCCCGACGACGACCGGCAGCGACTGAAGGCCTGTTGCGGCGCCGGCAAGGCGACGTTCATCACGCCCAACCATCCGGAATTCTTTACGGACTGGATGATCGACAAGGAGATCGTCTCGCAGGTCAGTCCGCTCGCGGCATCCTGGGCGACGCATGGCGTCGTCAACGGCCTCGGCCGGATCATGCAGAAATTCTGGCTGGCCAACAATCTGATCGCCCAGATTCCCGGCAACAGTGGGGCCGCCAAGGAACACTCGATCGCCTGGGCGCTGAAAGGGCATGGTGTTCTCTTGCATCCCGAAGGCGGCGTCGGCTGGCATGCAAATGTCGTCGGTTCGCTCCTTCCGGGGGCGGTCGAGATGGGGTTCGAAGCGCTCAAGCGCGGTCGCGCCACGGATCAGGATTGTAGGATTTGGATCGCGCCTGTTGTCTGGAAGCTCGCCTTCACCAAAAATGTCGAGCCGGCGCTGGCGCAGGAATGCGCGTATGTCGAGAAGAGCCTGAAGATCGAACGCCGTGCCGCCGATACGCTGCCGGAGCGCGTCCACCATGTCTATGCGACGTTGCTGTCGCGCGATGAGATTGCCTGTGGCATGGCGCCCGACGAACGAGCTTCGTATGCAGCGCGTCAGACGCAACTGCTGCTCGAATTAAGCCGGCGCCTGGGGGAGGGCATTTCGTTCGATCCCGGTGCCAACGAGATCGCCGAGCTTTTGCGCCGGTCGCGCCGTTGGCTGCGGGAAAATACCGGCGAAGCTGAGAGACAAAAACAGGTCCGCACGCTGGCGGCCACGATCCAGCGTCTCCAGCGCGTCGGACCGTGGGCCTCAGTGAACTCGCGCATCACGCAAGAGGAGATCGCCGAGCATCTGAAGCGCGTCCGCAACGACTATTGCAAGGGCACGCTGCGCGATACGATCAACCGCTTCGTGCCGCAGCCGGCCGGGCCGCGCTGCGCGCATATCCGGGTGCCGGAACCGTTGGGATTGCACGCCTTTCCGGGCTCGATCGACGATGCGCTCGCCGAATTGCACAGCCGTATGCAGGCGGCTGTCACCACGACCGTAGCCGAACTCGAAGCCGCGCGCGGCTTCATTTTCTATCCGAATCCCTTCTATCATCGCTAACGTTTGGATCTTGGCCCCAGGTGAACTGCGGCTCCGCTGGTCGGCGCAAGATGAAGGAGTGCGGCAAACCTCATGGCGGTGTATGTCGACGCGGCGATCTGGAAATGGGTCGGCCACCGCTGGTGTCATCTGCTGGCCGACGACACCGACGAGCTGCATCGTTTTGCAGCACAGCTCGGCGTCAAGCGCTCGTCCTATCAGGGGCCGCCGAAGACATCGGCGCCGCATTATGACATAACCGGCTTCGAGCGCGACCGCGCGGTGCGGCTGGGCGCCATCGAATGCAGCCGCGAGCAGATCGTTGCCGTTTTCCGGCGTGTCCGGGTGCCGAAGGGGAAGATACGACTATAGCCGGGTGCGCTGATCGCCGCACGCTGACCCGCAAGACACCGCGCCGCTTGCGTTTGCCGCGCAACCCCTCTATATGCGCGCTCATTCCACACACGGACTTTGGTGTCTGCCCGGGAGAAATCCGGCTGAAACCTCCGGTGGCGTTCGAGGACAAAGTCCAGAAATGCCTGTGTCCGTGGAGGCTAACCGGAAAGGATACTCAAGAATGGCTCTGCCTGATTTCAGCATGCGCCAGCTTTTGGAAGCTGGCATTCACTTCGGCCACCAGACTCACCGCTGGAACCCCAAGATGGCGCCCTATATCTATGGCGCCCGCAACAACATCCACATCATCGACCTGTCGCAGACGGTGCCGCTGCTGCACCAGGCGCTCAAGCAAGTTTCCGACACCGTCGCCAAGGGTGGCCGCGTGCTGTTCGTCGGCACCAAGCGCCAGGCGTCCGACATCGTCGCCGACGCCGCGCAACGCTCGGCCCAGTACTATGTCAACTCCCGCTGGCTCGGCGGCATGATGACCAACTGGAAGACGATCTCGAATTCCATCCAGCGCCTGCGCAAGCTCGACGAGATGCTGGCTGGCGAGGCCCAGGGGCTCACCAAGAAGGAGCGCCTCAACCTCGATCGCGAGCGCGAGAAGCTCGACAAGGCGCTGGGCGGCATCAAGGACATGGGCTCGACGCCCGACCTGATGTTCGTGATCGACACCAACAAGGAAGCGATCGCCATTCTCGAGGCCAAGCGCCTCGGCATCCCGGTCGTCGCCATCATCGATTCCAACTGCGACCCGGACAAGATCGATTTCCCGATCCCCGGCAACGATGACGCGGCCCGCGCCATCCAGCTCTATTGCGATCTGATCGCCAAGGCTGCAATCGACGGCATAGCTCGCCAGCAGGGCGCGCTTGGCGTCGACGTTGGCGCTTTGGCCGAGGCCCCGATCGAGCCGGCACTCGAGCCGACGCCGACCGCCGAGACACCGGCTGCCCAGACACCGGAAGCGTAACAGGGAAGGCCGGTTTCGGCCTTCATCTTTCTCATATTCTGGCGCGCTAAGCGCTGGCGCCAGGCGCATCATCGAGGACCGGTGGTGCGTCGGTGCATTTTAAACAAAGAGGCGACAATGAGTATTTCGGCTGCACAGGTCAAAGAACTCCGCGACTTGACCGGCGCGGGCATGATGGACTGCAAGGCGGCGTTGAACGAGACCAACGGCAACATGGAAGAGGCCGTCGACTGGCTGCGCAAGAAGGGCATTTCCAAGGCCGACAAGAAGGCCGGCCGTACCGCGGCCGAAGGCCTGATCGGCGTCGATTCCGGTATCCGCGAGGCGGCGGTCGTCGAGGTCAATTCTGAGACCGACTTCGTTGCCCGCAACGCCGCCTTCCAGGATATCGTCGCCAAGGTCGCCAAGGTCGCGCTCGCCTATGGCGGCAAGACCGAGGCCGTCGCAGCCGCCCCGTATCCGGGTTCCGACAAGTCGGTTGCCGACACCATCAAGGACGCTGTCGGCACAATCGGTGAGAATCTTGGCTTCCGCCGTTCGGCCAAGCTCACGGTCGAGCACGGCGCTGTCGCGACCTACGTCCACAATGCGGTTGCCGACGGCCTTGGCAAGCTCGGCGTACTGGTCGCCATCGAGACGACAGGCAACGCGCAGGCCGCCAACGCCTTTGCCCGTCAGGTCGCCATGCATGTCGCGGCCACCAACCCGATGGCGCTGACGACGGAGCAGCTCGATCCGGCCGCGGTCGAGCGCGAGAAGGCGATCTTCGCCGACCAGGCGCGCCAGTCCGGCAAGCCGGAGGCGATCATCGAGAAGATGGTCGAGGGCCGTCTGCGCAAGTTCTACGAAGAGGTCGTGCTGCTCAAGCAGGCTTTCGTGCTCAATCCCGACATCACCGTCGAGAAGGCGCTGCAGGATGCCGAGAAGGAAATCGGCGCACCGGCCAAGATCACTGCTTATCTGCGCTTCGCGCTCGGCGAGGGCATCGAGAAGGAAGAGACCGATTTTGCGGCGGAAGTCGCGGCGGCGGTCAAGAAGTAAACCGCACCCTATCTTTCTGAAAAGACCTAATGGCCGGGTGTCCGCGAGGATGCCCGGCCGATTTCTTGCGCGGTGCGGCCGGCGACGGGCCGGCTGGCTGTCTGCCGGATCTGCTCATGCCCGGATCTGCTCGTGCCCGGATCCGCTCGTGCAAGATGCATTTGCCGGCGTAAGCTAAAGGCTGGAAGAGAGTTTTCCGGTTCGGGCGCCGCGTGACATCGCGGCGCCCTTCGTGTATCGGAACCCAATGTTTCGGGGCAGCGCCTGCGCGGCGGCAGCCCGCGGCGCATCACACGCATGATAATGAGGACCAGATGACGGTGAAGCCCCTCTACCGACGTGTCTTGCTGAAAGCATCTGGCGAGGCGTTGATGGGCGAGCAGCATTTCGGCATCGACGTGTCGGTAGTCGATCGCATCGCCGCCGACATCGCCGAGGCCCGCGCCCTGGGCATCGAGGTCGGCATCGTCATCGGCGGCGGCAACATCTTTCGCGGCGTGGCGGTTGCGTCCAAGGGAGGTGACCGGGTCACCGGCGACCACATGGGCATGCTCGCCACCGTCATCAACTCGCTGGCGCTGCGCACTTCGCTGAATAAGATCGGCGTCGACGCGGTGGTGCTGTCGGCCATCGCCATGCCTGAGCTTTGCGAGAGCTTTTCGCAGCGCCAAGCGACCGCCTACATGAACCAGGGCAAGGTCGTCATTTTCGCCGGCGGCACCGGCAATCCTTTCTTCACCACCGATTCGGCCGCGGCGCTGCGCGCGGCGGAAATCGGCGCCGATGCGCTGTTCAAGGGTACCCAGGTCGACGGCGTCTATTCGGCAGATCCCAAGAAGGACCCGAATGCGACCCGCTTCGAGCGCATCAGCCATGGCGAAGTCATACGACGCGGTCTTTCGATCATGGATACGGCCGCGATTGCACTTGCGCGCGAAAACAACATTCCGATAATCGTCTATTCGATCCACGAGAAGGGTGGTTTCGGTGATATTCTGAGGGGCGGCGGCCGTTGCACGGTCGTCACGGACGACTGATCGGGAGCCCGATCCCGAACCGAAGGTTTCCCATAGGCGAAAAGCGGGAACCGGTTTTCGGATTGAGGCTTGAATACAGGGTTACCCTGAAGTGAACCCGGCTAACGGGTCGAGGAGACGATGATGAGTGGCGAATACGATGATCTCAAACGGCGCATGGACGGGGCGATCGCTGCGTTCAAGCACGATCTGGCTTCGCTGCGGACCGGCCGCGCTTCGAGCAACCTGCTCGACGCGATCCAGGTGCAGGCCTACGGCACCACCATGCCGATCAACCAGGTGGCAAACGTGTCGGTGCCGGAACCGCGCATGATTTCGGTTTCGGTCTGGGACAAGTCGATGGTCGGTGCGGTCGATCGCGCCATCCGTGAATCCAATCTCGGTTTCAATCCGATCGTCGATGGCACCAATCTCAGAATTCCGCTGCCCGAACTTAACGAACAGCGCCGCAAGGAGCTGGTCAAGATCTCGCATGGCTATGCCGAGAATGCGCGCATCGCCGTGCGCCACGTGCGCCGGGACGGCATGGAGTTTCTCAAAAAGGCGGAAAAGGACGGCGATATCAGCGAGGACGATCATCGCAAGCGGTCCGACCAGGTCCAAAAGCTCACAGACGAGATGATCGGCACCATCGACCATCTGCTTTCCGATAAGGAAGCAGAAATCATGCAGGTTTAAGGGTAGGTGACCGACCCGAAAGCGAGACTATGACAAGCCCCGCGCATGTCGCGATCATCATGGACGGAAACGGACGCTGGGCCAAGGCGCGTGGCTTGCCACGGCTTGCTGGGCATCGTGCCGGCGTCGAGGCGCTGCGCAACACGGTGCGCGCCGCTCCTGGGCTCGGCATCTCGTTCCTGACCGTCTACGCCTTCTCGTCGGAAAACTGGTCGCGGCCGAAATCCGAAGTCAGCGACCTGATGGGCCTGTTGAAAATCTTCATTCGCCGCGATCTCGCCGAACTGCACCAAAACGGCGTGCGGGTCAGGATCATCGGCGACAGGGCAGGGCTGGAGCCTGACATCAGGACCCTGCTTGAAGAGGCCGAAACCCTGACCGTCCGCAACGACGCGCTGACCCTGGTCATCGCTTTCAACTATGGCGGACGCGACGAGATCGTGCGCACAGCGCGCAAGCTTGCCTCGGCGGTGGCGCGCGGCGAGCTCGATAGCGAGGCGATCACGGCCGAATCCTTTGCCGGCTCTCTCGACACCCAGGGTATTCCGGATCCGGAACTGGTCATCCGTACCAGCGGCGAGCTCAGGCTGTCGAATTTCCTTCTGTGGCAAGCGGCCTATAGCGAGCTTGTCTTCCTGCCTTGCTACTGGCCCGATTTCAGCCGCGAGCATTTGGCCGACGCATTGCGCGACTTTGCCAGTCGCGAGCGCCGTTTCGGCGGTCTGGGCGCTCAAGACGTCGCCGTGACGGCCAAGGGATGAGCAATCTCCAGCTTCGCGTCATTTCTGCCGTCGTGCTTGCGGTCGTCACACTCAGCCTGACCTGGCTCGGCGGACTGCCCTTCCGGTTGCTTTGCGCGGCCATGACGATCCTGATCTTCTACGAATGGTCGCGAATGTGCCGCCCGGTCGCCGCCACGGGTCTTGGTTTTCTGCCGGAAGCGCTGCTTCTGGTTTTCGTCGGCGGTTTGGTCGCCGGCCTGCCTGCGTCATGGCTTCTGCTTCTTGTGGCAGTGATGGTCGTTGTCACCGTGGTCGTGGGTTCGATGCGCCAGACTTCGATGCGCCAGGCGGGACAGTGGGACGCGTCCGGCCTTGCCTATGCCGCCATTTCCGGATTGTCGCTTGCACTTTTGCGTGACGGCGATCATCCTGGTCTCGTCGCCGTTCTCTTCCTGTTCGCGGTGGTTTGGGCGACCGACATATCAGCCTATTTTGTCGGCCGCGCTGTCGGCGGTCCGAAGCTTGCACCATCGATCTCGCCCGGCAAGACGCAGAGCGGGGCCCTCGGCGGCGCTGTCGGCGGCGTGGTTGCCGGACTGCTTCTTGCGGCCGCGGCCGGAGCCGGCAATCTCGCAGTGCTCGGCGTCGTCGCGCTCGTGCTTTCGCTCGTCTCCCAGGCCGGCGATCTTTTCGAATCATGGGTGAAGCGCCGCCACAACCGCAAGGATTCGGGCACGCTGATACCGGGCCATGGCGGCGTCATGGACCGGGTCGACGGGCTTGTCGCGGCGGCTTTCGCCCTGTACGCCATCGGCTGGATTTCGGCGACCGCCGACCATCCGGCACAGGGGCTGTTTCCAGCTTGACCAGCATTGATTCCTGGCCTGGTTTCTTGACCTGCGCAGGATGCGCCATGGATTCGCCTGGATTGATGCCACAGTCGCGGTACGACCGTGCTGCGGACGAATTTGAGGACATGAGTTGAACGAGATTCTTCACGCGGTTTTCAGCACGCAAGGCTTTGTCCTCGGCACGCTGGTGCCGTTCCTGTTCGTGCTGACCGTAGTCGTGTTCGTCCACGAGATGGGTCATTATCTCGTCGGCCGCTGGTGCGGCATCGGCGTGAAAGTCTTTTCGATCGGCTTCGGCCCGGAACTCTTCGGCTTCAACGACAGCCATGGCACGCGCTGGAAACTCTGCGCCATACCACTCGGCGGCTACGTCAAATTCGTCGGCGACATGAACGCCACCTCGAGCCCGCCCAGCTCGGAGGAGATCGAAACGCTGACCGATGCCGAGCGCAAGATCGCGTTTCACACGCAGCCGGTCTGGAAGCGCGCCGCGACTGTGGTGGCCGGTCCGCTGTTCAATTTCCTGCTGACGATCGCCGTCTTCGCGGTGCTGTTTACCGCCTATGGCCGCCCTGTGATGGAGCCGATGGTGGCTGAAGTCACCGCCGACAGTCCGGCGGCGCAGGCCGGCATCCTGCCCGGGGACCGATTCGTCAGCGTCGACGGCAGCAAGGTCCAGACCTTCGCCGACGTCCAGCGCCGGGTCTCGGGCCGCGGCGGCGATGCCATCACCTTCGTCATGCTGCGCGACGGCAAGGAGATCACCGTTACGGCGACGCCGCGGTTGATGGAACAGGAGGACGCGCTGGGCAACAAGGTCAAGGTGGCCGTGATCGGCGTCGTCAACAACCAGGAATTCGGCCAACCCCGCCTGATCACCTACAGCCCGGCTGGCGCACTGGCTGCCGCGGTCGAGGAAACCGGCCACATCATCCAGGGTACCGGCCAGTTCCTGCAGCGTTTCGTCGTCGGTCGCGAAGACAAATGCCAGCTGGGCGGTCCAATCAAGATCGCAAAGATGTCGGGGCAGGCGGCAAAACTGGGCTTCGACTGGCTTGTGCAACTTGTTGCGCTGTTGTCGGTCGGGATCGGTATTCTCAACCTGTTGCCGATTCCCCCCCTCGACGGCGGCCATCTCCTGTTCTACGGCGTGGAGGCCGTCATTCGGCGACCGGTGTCGGAACGGATGATGGAGATGGGTTACAGGGCCGGCCTGCTTCTCGTCTTGGGCTTCATGGGGTTCGTTTTCTGGAACGACCTGTTTGGATGCTGAAATCATGAAGAAATTTGGCTTCGGCACAGCCAATGTTGAGACGCCGTTTACCATGCATGGGGATATGCGTGACGCGAAAGCCACGCAACAGGGTTAAGTAAATACAAATTAACCAGGAGCCTTGCGTGTAGGGAAAATCCGGTTAATACGGTAGGGGAAATTACCGCACGTCCGGTTTTCTCGCCGTGGGGACTTCGAGAAAAGGTACAAAAGCCCGATGAAGGCAGCATCCAAGTTTCTGAGCGCCGCGTCCGCGGTGGCCCTGTCCGCCGCCCTGGTCGTACCAGGTGCGCTCGCAGTGCAGTTCGTTGCCACATCGGCGGCCGAGGCCGCTGTTGTTTCAAGAGTTGAAGTCAGCGGCAATCAGCGTGTCGACGCCGACACGATCCGCAACTACGTCACGATCAAGCCCGGCAAGCCCTTTTCCAGTTCCGATATCGACGATGCGGTCAAGGCGCTGTTCGGCACCGGGCTGTTCTCGGACGTCCAGATCAACCAGGTCGGTTCGTCGCTGGTCATCAAGGTTTCCGAATATCAGGTCGTGAACCAGGTGCTGTTCCAGGGCAACAAGAAGCTCAAGGACAACGCCCTTGCGGCGGCGGTCCAGTTGAAGCCGCGTGGAACGTTCTCGCAGCAGGCGCTCGATGCCGACGTCGAGGCGGTCAAGGCTGCCTACAGGCGTATCGGCCGCGACGACGCCGCCGTGACCACCCAGATCATGGATCTCGGCGACAACCGCGTGAACGTGGTCTTCAACATCAACGAAGGCGGCCGCACGCAGATCGCCGCGATTAATTTCGTCGGCAACAGTGCCTACTCGAGCCGTCGCCTGTCCGACGTCATCTCCACCAAGCGCTCGACCATCCTTTCGTTCGTGCTGCGCGACGACGTCTATGACGAAGATAAGCTGCGCGCCGACGAGGAGCTGCTGCGCCGTTTTTATTACAATCACGGATATGCCGACTTCCAGGTGATTTCCGCGGTCGGCGAACTCGACGAAACCACCAACAAGTACACGGTGACCATCACCGTGCAGGAGGGCGACCGCTACACCTTCGGCGACGTCAGCGTCGAGAGCACGATTCCCGAGGTCGACGCTGCATCGCTGCAGTCGGCGGTCGAAACCCACAAGGGCGACGTCTACAACGCTGAGAACGTCGAAGACACCATCATTGCGTTGACCGAGAGGGTCGCCGGTTCCGGCTATCCCTTCGCCCAGGTGACGCCGCGCGGCGACCGCAATTTCGAGAACCACACCATTTCAGTGGTCTATACGATCGACCAGGGTACCAAGGCCTATGTCGAGCGCATCGAGATTCGCGGCAACGACCGGACACGCGACTATGTCATTCGCCGCGAATTCGACGTGAGTGAGGGCGATGCCTTCAACCAGGTTCTCATCCAGCGCGCGAAGAAGCGGCTGGAAGCGCTCGATTTTTTTGAAAAAGTCGAAGTTTCCACCGTTCCCGGCTCTGAGCCGGACCAGGTGGTGCTCGTGGTCGACGTGGTCGAAAAATCGACCGGCGAGTTCTCGATTGGCGCCGGCTATTCGACAGGCGGCGACACGTCAGGCCCGTCCGTCGAGGGATCGATCACCGAGCGCAACTTCCTCGGACGCGGCCAGTTCATCAAACTATCGGCGGGCGGCGGCAGGAATTCGCGCGACTACAGCTTCTCCTTCACCGAGCCCTATTTCCTCGGGCGGCGCATTGCCGCCGGTTTCGATATCTTCAACCGGACCAGGGAATACGACGACTATAAGAGCGAGACGCTAGGCGCGACAGTGCGCTTCGGCCTGCCGATCACCGACAACATCTCGACGCAGCTGGCGTACAATATCTCGCAGGAGAAGTATAAGCTCGACGATGACTGCGATCCAATGGCTGGCTGCGACATCTCTCAGGCTGTCCTAAACGGGATTGAGGAAAGCCCATGGCTCAAGTCGTCGGTCAGTCTCGCCCTGGTCTACAACACCATCGACGACATGAAGAACCCGCATGAAGGCATCTTCGCCAACGTCACCACGGAATTCGCCGGCCTCGGCGGCGACGCCAAATTCGTCAAGGTGACCGCGCGCGGCAGCGTCTACCAGACATTGTCGGAGCAGCTTGATCTGGTGGGGGTGATTTCGGGCGGGGCTGGCCATATCCAGGGCTTCGGCAACGACGACCTGCGCATCTTCGATCATTTCCAGAGCAGCGACCGCATGATCCGCGGCTTCGCCTATGGCGGCATCGGTCCGGCGGCCCCAGCACCCAGCGACGACCATCTCGGTGGCACCACCTATTTCAATGCCTCTGCGGAAGCCCAGTTCCCGATGCCGGTCATTCCGGAAAGCTTCGGCCTGCGCGGCGCAGTGTTCGCCGATGCGGCGACGCTCTATGGCAGCAAGATCGAGACTGCACTGGTCGATCAGTCGACGGTCGACATGCAGTGGCGCGCCTCTGTCGGCGTCGGTCTTATGTGGGCGTCGCCCTTTGGCCCGATCCGCATCGACTATGCGATTCCGGTCCTCAAGGAGGACACCGACGAGGTACAGGAATTCAACTTCGGTATATCGACCCGCTTCTGATCGGCGGGCAACGATGCTTCGGGGCCGTTGGCGTCCGGAAGAGAGTGATCCGACACTACAGCGCCGCGCGTCCTCTTGGACGCGCAAAGGACGCTGTAGAACTTTGATTTTGCGCATGATCCTTTCCGAAAATCGATTCCGATTTTCGGGGTCATGCGCTAGCTGGATATAGCTTCTGGAATGACCGATCCGGTGTTCTTCGCGCCATCACGCCGGTATACGGCTGGCGAAGTCGCGAATCTGACCGGCTCGGTGCTTGTTGATTCCGACCTCTCCGACATATCGATCGAAGCCTTGGCGCCGGCAAGCGAAGGCGGCGAGCACGCTCTTGTCTTCGTCGATGGCAGGCGCAACTTCGCGCTGATGCAATCGCTGCGGGCAGCGGCGGTTCTCTGTCCCGCCGAATTTGCCGGGAAAGCGCCGGCGGGCATCGCGGTTCTGGTCCATCCGCGCCCGCAACAGGCTTTCGCGATGGTCGGACGCCTTCTTTTTCCGGCGGCTGCGACACCGGCGCCGATGACCGGCGAAACCGGTATCTCGCCGCATGCCCATGTCGATCCATCGGCGCATGTCGAGGCCGGCGCGATCGTCGAGGCCGGCGCGATCATCGGCCCCCGCGCTTCTATCGGCAGCGGAACCGTCATTGCTCCTCATGCCGTCATCGGTCCCTCCTGCCAGTTCGGCCGCGACGGCTATGTCGGTCCAGGCGCCAGCATCCAGTACGCGCTTATCGGCAACCGCGTCATCATTCATGGCGGCGCCCGCATCGGCCAGGACGGTTTTGGCTTCGTGGCCGGCGCCAAGGGCCCGGAGCGCGTCCCGCAAATCGGCCGGGTCATTATCCAGGACGACGTCGAGATCGGCTCGAACACCACGGTCGATCGTGGCGCCATGTCCGACACGATCATCGGTCAAGGCACCAAGATCGACAATCTGGTGCAGATCGCTCATAACGTCCGTATCGGCCGCAACTGCATAATCGCCGGCCTTTCGGGTATTTCCGGTTCCGTAACGGTGGGCGACAACGTCACCATGGGTGGCGGTGTCGGCCTTGCAGATCACCTGACCATAGGAACAGGAGCCAAGCTTGCTGCAAGAAGCGGGTTCATGAGCAACGTCCCCGCGGGCGAGATTTGGGGTGGATACCCAGCGCAGCCGATGGCGGAAGCCATGCGGGAGATCGCGGCTCTGAGAAGACTGGCCAGGGCGCGCAAATCCGGCGACGGAGGAAAGAGCTGAAATGGTGGCGGCGACGACGCTCGAGGCGGTCGACATATTGGGGCTGATGAAGCTCCTGCCGCATCGCTATCCGTTCCTGATGATCGACCGCATCATCGACATTGATGGCGACGAGTCCGCTATCGGCATCAAGAACGTGACCATAAACGAGCCGCATTTCCAGGGTCATTTCCCGGATCAGCCGGTCATGCCGGGCGTGCTGATCGTCGAGGCGATGGCGCAGACGGCCGGCGCCATCTGCATCCGCAGCCTTGGCACCGAAAAACCGTCGCTGGTCTATTTCCTGACCATCGACAATGCCAAATTCCGTAAACCGGTCGTTCCCGGCGACCAGTTGAAGATCCATGTGAAGAAAATCAAGAAACGCGGCAACCTTCTCAAATTCGCCTGCGAGGCTCTGGTCGACGGCGTCAAGGCCGCGGAAGCCGAGATCTCGGCGATGATGATTACGAGCGACTGACGATCGAATGCTTATGAAAATCCAGACAGTCATCCATCCATCGTCGGTCATCGAGGCCGGCGCAAAAATCGGTGAAGGCGTCCGCGTCGGGCCATTCTGCCACATCAGCGCCGACGCGGTGATCGGCGACCGCGTCGAACTGGTCAGCCACGTCTCGGTGAAGGGCGCGACCATCATCGGTGCGTCGACCAAAGTGTATCCGATGGCGACACTGGGCGCGCCGCCGCAGAACACCAAGCACAAGGGCGGCCGCACCACGCTGGTCATCGGCGAGAACTGCACGATCCGCGAAGGCGTGACCATGCACCTCGGCACCGATTCCAGCCGCGGCGAGACGACGATTGGCGACAACGGCAACTTCCTTGCCTACGCCCACATCGCCCATGACTGCATCGTCGGCAAGAATGCCACCTTCGCCAATCAGGCGACGCTGGGCGGCCATTGCGAGATCGGCGACAACGTCTATATCGGTGGCCTCACCGCCGTTCATCAGTTTGTCCGCGTCGGCGACAACGCCTTTCTCGGCGGTTGCTCGGCAATCGTCGGGGATGTCATTCCCTACGCCATCGCCGTCGGCAATCGCGCCAGCCTTCGCGGCCTCAACATCATCGGCCTGAAGCGCGCGGGCCTGCCGCGCTCCGAGATCCATACGCTGCGCAAGGCCTACAGGACGATCTTCGATCGCTCCCGAACCGTCGGCGAGAACGTCGAGTTCGCCAAGGCGGAATTCGCCTCGTCACCGACCGCCATGAAAATTATCGATTTCATCGCCAGTCGCGGCAAGCGGCACTATGCCGTCCCATCGCTCAAGGCTGGCGACGGCGACGATGCAGATGACAAAGATTGAGGCCACCCGGACGGGCCTTGATCTCGCGCCAGACGCCAAGGTCGGCATCATTGCCGGCGGCGGCAGTCTGCCGGTCGAAGTTGCGATCAGCCTGGCCGCACAAGGCTATCCGCCCGTCATTATCCTGATCGAAGGCGAAGCCGACCGCAAGTCCGAGCTCAGCGGCTACGAGCGTGAGAATCTCGCTCTGGAAGATATCGGTTCACTCGCTTCGTTGCTGAAGCGCCGACGGATCAGCCATCTGGTTCTTGCCGGCGAGATCAGGCGCCGGCCTCGATTGATCGACATGCGCCCGAGCCTTGGCTTGCTTGCCGTCGTTCCTTCGGTGGTCATGGCGCTTGCCCGCGGCGACGACGGCCTGCTGAAGGTTTTGACGCGGGCCCTGGAGGCGCGTGGCGTCAAGGTGGTCGGCGCCCATGAGATCGTGCCGGAACTGGTCGCGGCCGAAGGCGCGCTGACCAAGGCTATGCCGCGGAAATCCGACTGGCGCGACATCGAAGCGGCGCATGCGGCGGCAAAGGCCATCGGCGCGCTGGATATCGGCCAGGCGGCTGTTGCGATCGGCGGCCGCGCCATCGCGCTGGAAGGCGTCGAGGGCACTGACGGATTGCTCGAACGAACAAGGCAGTTGCGCGGCCATGGCAGGCTGGCCGGCAGAACGCGCGGCGTCCTGGTCAAATGCGCAAAGCCCGGCCAGGAATTGCGCGCCGATCTGCCCTCCATCGGCCCGCAGACGATCGAGGCGGCGCATGCCGCCGGACTTGCCGGCATTGCCGTCGAAGCCGGCCGCTCGCTGGTTCTGGAAGGCCCTACGGTCGTTGCCCGCGCCAATGCGCTCGGCCTGTTCGTGATCGGCCTGCCTGCTGCGGAGCCGATGCATGGCGACTGAGAAACCGCTGAAGATCGCCATCGTCGCCGGCGAGGAATCCGGCGACCTGCTTGGCGCCGACATCGTAGCGTCGCTCAAGCGCGCGACCGGCCGCGAGGTCCGGCTTGTCGGCATCGGTGGCCGGCATTTGCAGGCGCTCGGCCTCACGCCGCTCTTCGACGGCGGCGAGATCGCGCTGATGGGCCTGAGCGCCATCCTGCGCGACCTGCCGCGCCTGATGCGACGGATCAGCCAGACGGCCGATGCGGTCGCCGGTGAAAAGCCCGACTGCCTCATCACCATCGACAGCCCGGATTTTTCGCTGCGCGTGGCGAAGAAGGTGCGTGCCGCCGATCCGGCAATCCCGATCGTCCACTATGTCTGCCCGAGCGTCTGGGCGTGGCGGCCGGGCAGGGCGCTGGCGATGAAACCGTATGTCGATCATATCCTCTGCATCCTGCCTTTCGAGGTGAAGGAGCTCGCCCGCCTCGGCGGTCCGCCCGGGACCTATGTCGGCCATCGCCTTACGCACGATCCGGGCGTGCTCGGCGCTGCCAAGGCGCAAAGCCTGCCGCGCGACCTGTCCGAGGATCGTGTGAAGACACTGCTTGTGCTGCCCGGCTCGCGTCGCGGTGAGGTGCGACGGCTGGTTGGCCCGTTCGGCAAGACGATCTCGATCCTACGCGCACGCGGACACCGCTTGCGCCTGCTGTTGCCGACGGTGCCGCATGTCGCCGACCTGGTCAGGGCTTCGGTGGCAAGCTGGGACGAGAAGCCGGAGATCATCCTTGAGACCGAACGCAAATGGCAGGCCTTCGGCAAGGCCGATGCAGCGCTGATCGCATCGGGAACGGTGTCGCTGGAACTGGCGCTGTCGGGCGTGCCGATGATCTCCTGCTACCGGCTCGATCCGGTCATGCGGATTGCCCAGCGCCTGATCACCGTATGGAGCGCCGCCTTGCCCAATCTCATCGCCGATCGCCCGATCGTGCCGGAAAGCTACAACGAATATGTGCGGCCGCACTATCTGGCGCGGCAGTTGGAGGCGCTTTTTTCCGACACCCCCTATCGCGCATGGCAGAAGGACGGTTTTGCCGAGGTGGCCAGACGCATGGCCGTTGACAAACCTTCCGGCGATATCGCTGCGGGGGTCGTGATGAGATACATCAAAGGGTGAGTAGTGAGTAGTGAAGATAGCAGAGCACCGCTCGGCGTCTGGAATTCCTATTACTACTCACTACCACTTCTTCTATTTCACCGTTTAGCAATCGGCACGTAGTCGCGTTCCGGCGCACCTGTATAGAGCTGGCGCGGGCGACCGATCTTCTGGTGCGGATCCTCGATCATCTCTTTCCACTGCGCGATCCAGCCGACGGTACGGGCGACCGCGAACAGCACGGTGAACATGGTGGTGGGGAAGCCCAGCGCCTTCAGCGTGATGCCGGAATAGAAATCGACGTTCGGATAAAGCTTCTTCTCGATGAAATAGGAGTCGGTCAGCGCGATCTTTTCCAGTTCCATGGCGATGTCGAGCAGCGGATCATCCTTGATGCCGAGTTCGCCCAAAACCTCATGTGCGGTCTTCTGCATGATCTTGGCGCGCGGATCGTAGTTCTTGTAGACGCGGTGGCCGAAGCCCATCAACCGGAACGGATCGTTCTTGTCCTTGGCGCGGGCGATGAATTCCGGGATGTGGTCGACATGGCCGATCTCGCCCAGCATGTTCAAGGCCGCCTCGTTGGCGCCGCCATGAGCCGGTCCCCACAGGCAGGCGATGCCGGCGGCGATGCAGGCAAACGGGTTGGCGCCCGACGAGCCGGCGAGGCGAACGGTCGAGGTCGAGGCGTTCTGCTCGTGATCGGCATGCAGGATGAAGATGCGCTCCATCGCACGCGCCAGCACCGGATTGATCTTGTATTCCTCACACGGCACGGCAAAGCACATATGCAGGAAGTTGGCCGCGAAATTCAGCTCGTTTTTCGGGTAAATGAAGGGCTGGCCGATGTGGTACTTATAAGCCATCGCCGCGATCGTCGGCATCTTGGCGATCAGCCGCATCGACGCGACCATGCGCTGGTAGGGGTCCGAGATGTCGGTGGAATCGTGATAGAAGGCTGACAGCGCGCCGACCACGCCGCACATCACCGCCATCGGGTGCGCGTCGCGGCGAAAGCCGGTGAAGAAGCGCGACATCTGCTCGTGCACCATGGTGTGGCGCGTCACTCGGTAGTCGAAATCGTCCTTCTGCGCCTTGGTCGGCAATTCGCCGTAGAGCAAGAGATAGCAGACTTCGAGGAAGTCGCCATGCTCGGCCAACTGGTCGATCGGATAGCCGCGATGCAAAAGGATGCCGGCATCGCCATCGATGAAGGTGATTTCCGACTCGCAGCTTGCCGTCGAAGTGAAGCCGGGATCATAAGTGAACGCCCCGGTGGTGCTGTAAAGCGAGCCGATATCGATGACGTCCGGTCCGACCGAGCCGCTTCGCACCTTGAGTTCGTGAGTTTTGCCGCCGAATTCAAGTTTCGCAGTCGACGCGTGGGTTTTGCCGCCAAATTCCATTTTTGTCGCAGCTTCGGACATTGCAAACTCCTTTAGGTTTTCTCAGTGCCGGCAAAGGCGAAATATCTGCAACGCAACACGTCGAAAGCACCGGAGTTCGCGCGTTTGCGCCCGCAATTGGATTTGCGTGCCAAATTGGGCCAAGATCTAATGTTGCACTGCGAAACCCACCTTTCAATGCCAATCTTCTTGGGCCAGTTTTGCTAATCGATTTGATCCGCGACGCGCGCCAGGCTTTCCTCGCGGCCAAGCACGGCAAGCACGTCGAACACGCCCGGCGAGGTGCTTTTGCCGGTGAGCGCGGCGCGCAATGGTTGGGCCACAGCGCCGAGCTTATGGCCGCCGGCCACCGCATATTCCCGGATCGCAGCCTCCGCTGCTTCGGCCGTCCAGTCGCCTGAAATCGCCTTCAGCGCCGCATGAGCACCCCGCAGGATCTCGCGCGCATCATCGCCGAGCAGCGCCGCCGCCTTCTCGTCGATCCGCAGCGGCCGCTCGGCAAACAGGAAGGCGGCACCGTCGGCCAGCTCGACCAGTGTCTTGGCCCGCTCCTTTAAGCCGGGCAGGGCGGCGAGCAACTGCGCCTTGCGCGTGTCGTCGAGGCGCCCTGCGATCGCCGGGCCGCCTTCCAGATAGGGCAAAGTGGCGATGAAGATATCGAGCAATTCGGCGTTCTTCATGCGGCGCATATGCACGCCGTTCAGCGCCTCGAGCTTGGCGAAGTCGAAGCGGGCGGCCCCCTTGTTGACGTCGCCGATGTCGAACCAGGCAATCATGTCGGCGATCGACATGACCTCGTCGTCGCCGTGGCTCCAGCCGAGCCGCGCCAGGTAGTTGAGCAGTGCCTCAGGCAGGTAGCCCATGGCACGATAGGCTTCGACGCCTAGGGCACCGTGCCGCTTCGACAGCTTGGCACCGTCGGCGCCATGGATCAGCGGGATATGCGACATCGACGGCACGTCCCAGTTCATGGCTTGATAGATCACCATCTGGCGGGCGGCATTGGTCAGATGGTCGTCGCCGCGGATGATGTGGGTGATGCCCATGTCATGGTCGTCGACGACGACGGCATGCATATAGGTCGGATTGCCGTCCGAGCGCAGGATGATGAAATCGTCGAGATCCTTGTTGGGGAAGCGGACTTCGCCCTGCACGCGGTCATGCACCACCGTCTCGCCGCCGGCCGGCGCCTTGATGCGGATCGCGCCCTTGGCGCCGGCCGGCGCCTCCGACGGGTCGCGGTCGCGCCAGCGGCCGTCATACCGAGGAGGCAGCCCCTTGGCACGCGCGCTCTCGCGCATCGCCTCCAGCTCGGCCGGCGTCGCATAGCAGTAATAGGCTTTGCCGAGCCGCACCAGCTCCTCGGCGACCGCGCGGTGGCGCGGCGCGCGCTCGAACTGCGATACCGGCTCGCCGTCCCAGGTGAGGCCGAGCCAGGCGAGCCCATCGAGAATGGCAGCGGTTGCCGCATCGGTCGAACGCTCACGATCGGTGTCCTCGATGCGCAGCAGCATCTTGCCGCCAGTGTGTTTCGCATACAGCCAGTTGAACAGCGCCGTGCGCGCCCCGCCAATATGCAGGAAGCCGGTGGGCGAGGGGGCAAAACGGGTGACGACCTTGTCGGACATGGAACTCTCAGGCAAGCGCAGGAAACGGATGTGGTTGCGCGGACTTTCGCGCGTCGCGCGTTCATGTAGCATAGGAGGTCAAGGGCGCAAGGGGCAGACCCGATGGCTGGACCAGGCCGGGGCGTGGACGAGAGCGAGGGCGCGATCACAAGCGTCAGCGAACGATCGCTGTTTGCCGACGTTCCTCACGCCGAGCCGCTGCCCGCTTCGCTGCCTGCATCGCACCCGGCCACCCAGCCTCTTTCGCCGGACCGCTCCGCGCCAATACCGGCTCCACAACCCGGGCCTGTCATTCGTTTCCGCCGACAGCTCAGCCATCTTTCACCATCCGGTATCCGCAACAGCGTGGCCTCGGCAGCCGGCCTGGAACTCGACCGCGGCGTCGCCTTCCTGCTGGTGCCGGTTTTTCTGGCGTGCGGGGTGATCGTCTATTTTTCGCTTGCCGTCGAACCGGACTTTCCGCAGCCCATTGCCGTCGCGGTCCTCACGGCATTGTGTGCGGCTGTCACCCGCTCATGGCGCAAGACGCATCTGTGCTTCATGGCAGCGTTGCTGTGCGCATTCGGTGTTCTCGCCGCCAAGGTTGAAACCTGGCGCGCGGGAACGCAGATGCTCGGTTCGGAAATCCAGACCCAGCTCACCGGCCGTGTCGTTAGGCTCGATCAGATGGCGAACGGCCGGATCAGGCTGACCATCGACGTGATGTCGACCGCCCGGCCGACACTGCGTTATGCACCGGGACGTGTCAGGGTTTCGGCACGCAAAATTCCCGCTGAGATGACTGCAGGCTCGGTGGCAACCGGTTATGTGAGGCTTTTGCCTCCGACTGGCCCGGTTAGGCCGGACAGTTATGACTTCTCCTTTGACAGCTATTTCGCCGGTATCGGTGCCAGTGGCTTTTTCCTCGGCAATCCGAAGATCGTCGTTTCCGAGGATGCGCCGCTCGCCGCGCGCCTTTCTTCCTCGATCGAAAAGGCGCGCGAAAACATTGCCGACCATATCAGGGACAGCATTGGTGGCGCCGAGGGGGAGATTGCCGCCGCACTGATGGTCGGCGTGCGTGCCGGCATTCCCGAAGAGATAAACGAATCGATGCGGCGCACCGGCATCTACCACATCATCTCGATTTCCGGCCTGCACATGGCGCTTGTCGCCGGCACGATCATGGGATTGCTGCGCGGCGCCTTTGCGCTGTTTCCCGATTTTTCGTCACGCCGGCCGGTCAAAAAATATGCGGCTGCTGCCGCACTCCTTTCCATCGCTGCCTATCTCATTTTTTCCGGTATCGTGGTCGCGGCTGAACGCAGCTTCATCATGCTGGCGGTAATGCTTGTCGCCGTGCTGTTCGACCGAGCGGCACTTACCATGCGCAATCTGACGGTTTCTGCCATCGCCGTCATCGTCGTGTCGCCGCACGAGGTGGTCGGCCCAAGCTTCCAGATGTCCTTCGCCGCGACTGCTGCTCTCGTGGGCGCCTATGCCGGCTGGTCCGACTATCGTACCGACAGGGCCACGGCGCCGCCACAGCGACGGTCGCCGGTCGCTTTCGTCACGCGAAAACTCGCCGCTGGGACAGGTACCATCGCAATGACCTCCATCATTGCCGGCAGCGCCACCGCGCTCTTCGCCATCTGGCACTTCCAGCGCGTATCGCCGCTTAGCCTGTTCGCCAATCTGGCGGTCATGCCAATCGTCACGGTCGTCATGTTCCAGGCTGTCCTCAGCGCTCTGGCAATGCCTTTCGGCTTCGACGGACCTTTCCTCTACATGATGGGCAAGGGACTGACGGCCATGATCGCAATATCGGGATGGATTTCCGAGCGGTCGCCGGTCGATGCAGTCGGGCTGATCTCGTTGCAGTCGGTTCTGCTGGTGACGGTCGCCCTGGTCATCGCCACGATGGCGACGACATGGTTGCGGCTTGCGGCACTTCCCTTTGCGCTCGCCGGCCTGCTGACGATTTCCGACACGCGCACCCCCGATGTGCTGATTTCGGAAGATGCGCATCTGGTGGCGCTGCCGATCGGCGGCGGCGAACTTGCCGTCAACCGGGTGCGTTCGAACGAATTCACCACCGACAACTGGAAACATGCGCTGGTTTCAGCGACCATTGTCGAGCCGGAAAAATTCGAAAAAGGAGACGTGCGGTTCGACATCGCCGACCCGGCCGACCTGCCGCCGGGAGCGCCCTTTTACTGCACTGCCGGCCTGTGCCTCGCCCGACACCCGTCCGGCGCGATCATCGCACTCGCCGACGACCGCAAAACCGCACGGCCAGCCTGTGCCTATGCGGATTTGATCGTCATCGACGATGCCACAGCCTATTATAATCCCTGCCGCAATCCGCTGGTTCTCGTCGTCACCAAACGGCAGCTCGCTCGCATGGGCAGTGCCGCCGTCTTCTTCGATCCGCTATCAGCGACGACGCGCGCAGAAATCCGTTTTGCCGTCAGACAGCCATATAGGCCTTGGCACGAGCAGCGGAGATTTTCGCGCGAGGCGAGGGGCTTGCCGCAATACCGCAGGGCCGAGAAACCCAAGAAGCCTGCCGCTCAGTAACGCCGGATCAGTCCGACGAGCTTGCCTTGCACCTTGACCCGGTCCGGCCCGAAGATGCGCGTCTCATAGGCCGGATTGGCGGCTTCCAGTGCGATCGAGGCGCCCTTGCGGCGGAACCGCTTCAGCGTCGCTTCCTCCTCGTCGACCAAGGCGACGATGATCTCGCCAGGCTGGGCGGTGTCGGCGTTGCGGATGATAACCGTGTCGCCGTCGAAAATGCCGGCCTCGATCATCGAATCACCCTTGACCTCCAGCGCGTAGTGCGTGCCGCCGGTGATCATGTCCGGTGGTACCGAGATCGAATGCGTCTGGTGCTGGATGGCGTCGATCGGCACACCGGCAGCGATGCGGCCCATCACCGGTATGGAGATGGTGGCAACGACGTCGTCGTCATTGCCGGCCGCGGGCAGGCGCGAAGGCGCCGGTTTGATTTGTCGTCCGAGGCTGCCCTGCCCAAGGCTGCCCTGAATGACGCTTGGCGAGAATTTGCGCGCCGCATTGAGGCCGGGCGCGATCGAATCGGGCAGGCGCAGCACCTCCAGCGCGCGGGCCCGGTTGGGCAGGCGGCGAATGAAACCGCGCTCCTCCAGCGCCGTGATCAGCCGATGGATCCCCGACTTGGAGGCGAGGTCGAGCGCTTCCTTCATCTCGTCGAACGAGGGCGGAATGCCGCTTTCCTTCAGCCGCTCGTGGATGAACATCAGCAGTTCATGTTGTTTGCGTGTCAGCATCGCGACCCCCAACAGAATCAGAAAAACAAACCCAGAACAAACACTATCTGTTCCAGTTGTGTTCCGCAACCGTTTAAAGTTTAATGAATGTGTTGACGTTTTGTTCAGCGTAGCATCAGCACGCTGCACGCGGCGCCCGTCGCGGCTGGGGGAGCGAATGGCTCGCGCACGATCAGCCCGTTGGCGTCGGCCAGCATTTTGAGCATCGAGGAATCCTGGATGCCGAACGGGGTCGCCAGTGGCGTGCCGGCTTCTTCTTCCTTCACCACCGCGCGTACATAGTCCTGCCTAAGATCGTTGGCTGGCATGGCGGCGCCGAGCCGCGCCTGACGCATGTCCTGCCGGAAGGCCCGGCCGCCGAGCCGCGCAAGCAGCGGCTTCAGAAAGAGCTGCGTGCAGACCAGGCTCGCCACCGGATTGCCAGGCAGGCCGATGCAGCGGATGTCGCCCAGCCGCCCGAACATCAGCGGCTTGCCCGGCCGCATGGCGATTTTCCAGAAATCGAGCGTCATGCCTTCGCCGGTCAGCACGTCATGGACCAGATCATGGTCGCCGACCGAGGCGCCGCCCAGCGTGACGATGACGTCGGCGTCTGCGTCGACCGCCTGTTTCACCAGCGTGGCGATCGCCTCCTTGCGGTCGGGGGCGATGCCGAGATCGAGCGCGCTTGCGCCGACCGAGCGGGCCGCGGCGGCGACGCCATAGGCATTGGACGAGATGATCTGGTCGGGGCCAAGGCCGCTGCCCGGCGGCAGCAATTCGTCGCCGGTGGCGATGATGGCGACCAGCGGCCGTTTCACCACGCTGACCTGCGGGTGGTTGGCCGACGCCGCCAGCGACAATGCCGCCGGATCAAGCGGGCGGCCTTTCTCCAGCAGGACGTCGCCCTTCGAGAAATCGAGCCCGAGGCGGCGGATGTTGCGGCCTTCAACCGTCGACGCGGTCACTTCGACGCTGCCGCCGCCGAGATCCCTGGCATTCTCCTGGATGACGATGGTGTCGGCGCCTGCAGGAAGCGGCGCGCCGGTGAAGATGCGCACGGCCTGCGCCGGGCCGACTGTTCCGGCAAAGCCGCGCCCGGCCGGCGCCATGCCGATCACCGAAAGTCTTGCGGGCACGGACGCGACGTCCTCGGCCCGCACGGCATAGCCGTCCATGGCGGACGCGTTG
>NZ_RZSU01000170.1:0-9553 GCF_003997585.1 Mesorhizobium sp. M5C.F.Cr.IN.023.01.1.1
CAGCTAATGCATGGCACCCAAAAGCATGCCCTCCGCTTGACCCGAGGATGCGCAGCGTTTTTTGGGATAACGACATGCGTAAAACGAGAGCTTAAAGCGCGTCGCGACGCGCTTTAAGCTGGCGCAGCTCTCATGTGTTCTTGATCTGCTCGACCGCGGTCACCAGCAGTTCGTCCATAACGCCGCGAATCTGAACATCCGACTGGGCGACGCCCGCCGCGTCGAAATCGGCGCGTATTTTGCGCAACACATCGTCGTCCCCGGCCTCTTCGAAGTCCGCGCGCACCACCTCTTTCGCATAGGCGTCGGCGTCCTCACCGGTTTTGCCGAGCTTTTCGGCGGCCCATAGGCCGAGGAGCTTGTTACGGCGCGCCATGGCCCTGAACTTCGTGTCCTCGTCCATCGCATACTTCTTTTCGAAGCCTTCCTGACGGTCTCTCATACTGCTCATGGTGTGCCTCGTTCAGATGTGAGTCTCCGACCTTCATCGATGGAGAAGAAGAGCGGCGGGCCGAACATGGCGCGCATGGATGTCATAAGCAAGCGTTCATCCGGGCGATCGCAGGGCAATCGCTTCAGGTTGGCGCTGCCCATATTGCCCTGCCTTCCAACGTTGGTGGTTGGCGAAAGCCGACGCGGCATCCAATCTCCCTCGCAAGAGGGGAGATCGGCAGCTTCGCCTACTGCCCGTCGCACCGATGTGATTTGACGTTGCCGCGCCGTGGCCTACTCTCGAATGGCGGGACGAACCGAGGAGGCGAGCGATGCAGTCACCTTTCAACGGGCTTCGCAGCGTCACGCTGACAGCGGCAGTGATCCTTGCCGCCACCACCGTAGCCTATGCACATCACGGCTGGTCGTGGACCCAGGACGGGTTCTTCGAACTCCGGGGCAAGATCACGGCCATCTACATCGGCAATCCGCATGCCACGCTGGATGTCGACGCAGAGGGCGAGGTCTGGCGGGTGGATTTGGCGCCGCCGTCCCGGACGATCGCCGCCGGCTTCACCGAGGAGGTCGCCAAAGTCGGCGACGAGGTGACCGCGATCGGCCACCGCTCGCGCGACGAGACCGAGAAGTGGATGAAAGCATCCCGCATCATCGTCAATGGCAAGACTTATGATGTTTATCCCGACCGCGTGCCGCCGGCCTGAATGGACGAGCTCCTCGCCGGCATCGAGCAACTCGCCTTGGTGCGGGCACTGAAGGCCTCGTTCGTCGCCTATCCCATAGTCAACGCGCTGCACATCATGTCGATCGGCGCGCTGCTGACCAGCGTCTGGCTCATGGACCTCAGGGTCCTCGGCGCCTTCCGCTCGCTGCCATACGCGGCGTTCATCGCGCTGCTGCGCCGCACCGCATTTGCCGCGTTCGCCGGTGCGCTTGTCACCGGGTCGCTGCTCTTTTCAGTCAGGGCGAGCGAGTATGCGGCGAAGCCGATCTTCCTCACCAAGATGACGTTCATCCTGCTAGCCGGCGCCAACTTCCTCGTCTTCCTGCGCTTGAACCGTGCAGGAGGCGGTGACGAGCCGGCAGGTGGGGTCATCACCGTGCTGGCGGTGCTTTCGATGGTGCTGTGGACATCCGTGCTTTTCGCCGGGCGGTTTATTGGTTTTCTCTAGCGTCGTGCTAGGGCAATCATCTCACCTTCGGATTCGCATATCAGCAGGCGCTGGCGCCGCCCCTCATTGCCCTGCCGGGCATTTCTCCCCGTATAGTGACGGGGAGAAAGAAGCCTGCGCCGATGATTTCGCCAATCATCGAAGTGGCAAGAAGAGCGCCGACGTTGCGGCCAGCCCCCTTCTCCTCGTCACTATGCGGGGAGAAGGTGCCGGCAGGCGGATGAGGGGCGGCGCCGTGACGTATCATGGCGGCTTGTGGGCGCAGTTTCTTAGCTAAAATACTCCTGCAGCGGCCGCACCTCCAAACTCCCAGCCCTCAGTGCCGCAATGGCCTCCGCCACCGCCGCGGCGCCCGATAGCGTCGTGTAATACGGCACCTTCTGCATCAGAGTCGCGCGGCGTAGCGATTTCGAGTCCGACACCGCCTTCTGGCCATCAGTCGTGTTGAAGACGATCTGCACCTGGCGGTTGCGGATGGCGTCCTCGATGTGGGGGCGGCCTTCCAGTACCTTGTTGATCTTTTCGGCGACGACGCCGTTTTCGGCGAGGAAGCGCGCCGTGCCGGAGGTGGCCAGCACTTTAAAACCTTGGCCGGCGAGGCGCTTGACCGCCGGCAATATGCCCTTCTTGTCCTCGTCGCGCACCGAGACGAACAGCGTGCCGGAGCGTGGCAGGTCGACACCGGCGCCGAGCTGGCTTTTGGCGAAGGCCAGCGCGAAGTCGCGGTCGAGGCCCATCACCTCGCCGGTGGAACGCATCTCCGGGCCGAGCAATATGTCGACGCCGGGGAAGCGGGCGAAGGGGAACACCGCTTCCTTGACCGCGATGTGGCCGGGATTGCGGGGGTCGGGCATGGCGCCGTAATGGGCGAAGGCGTCTTCCAGGCTCTCGCCGGCCATGATGCGGGCGGCGATTTTGGCGATCGGACGGCCGATGGTCTTGGCGACGAAGGGCACGGTGCGCGACGCCCGCGGGTTGACCTCCAGCACATAGACGGTGCCGGCCTGGATCGCATATTGCACGTTCATCAGCCCGCCGACATTGAGCGCGCGGGCGAGTGCGGCCGTCTGGCGCTCCAGCTCGTCAACGAGCGCTCCTGGCAGCGAGTGCACCGGCAGCGAGCAGGCGCTGTCGCCCGAATGGATGCCGGCTTCCTCGATGTGTTCAAGAATGCCGGAGACGAAGGTCGCCTTGCCGTCGCAGAGGCAATCGACATCGACCTCGATGGCGCCACTGAGATAGGTGTCGAATAGCAGCGGGTTCTTGCCCAGCAGCGTGTTGATCTGGCCTGTCTTGTCGTTGGGATATTTCTGCTTGATGTCCTCCGGCACCAGGCCGGGCACGGTGTCGAGCAGGTAGGTCTGCAGCATGCTTTCGTCAGGGATGATCTGCATGGCGCGGCCGCCGAGCACATAGGAGGGGCGCACGACCAGCGGGAAGCCGAGCTCGCCGGCGACGAGGCGGGCCTGCTCGACCGAATAGGCGATTCCGTTCTTCGGCTGGCTGAGGCCGAGCTTGTGCAGCAGCTTCTGGAAACGGTCGCGGTCTTCGGCCAGATCGATCATGTCGGGCGAGGTGCCGAGGATCGGGATGCCGGCCTTCTCCAGCGCGTCGGCGAGCTTCAGCGGCGTCTGGCCGCCGAACTGGACGATGACGCCGACCAGCTCGCCCGATGCCTGCTCGGCGCGCAGGATCTCCAGCACGTCCTCCGGCGTCAGCGGCTCGAAATAGAGCCGGTCGGACGTGTCGTAATCGGTCGACACGGTTTCGGGGTTGCAGTTGACCATGATCGCTTCGTAGCCGGCGTCGCGCAGCGCGAAGGCCGCATGGCAGCAGCAATAGTCGAACTCGATGCCCTGGCCGATGCGGTTCGGGCCGCCGCCGAGGATGACGACCTTCTTGCGCGACGACACCTGCGCCTCGTTGGCGAGCGCGCCGGCGAAGGGCACCTCATAGGTGGAATACATGTAGGCGGTGGGCGAGGCGAACTCGGCGGCGCAGGTGTCGATGCGCTTATAAACCGGATGAACGTCGAGCGTTTGCCGCATCTTCTCAATCTCTTCCACGTCCTTCCTGACCAGGGACGCCAGGCGGGCGTCTGAAAAACCCATGGCCTTCAGCATGCGCAGATTGGCGGCGTCCTCAGGCAAGCCATGCTCGCGGATGCGGTCTTCCATGGCCAGGAGCCCGGCGATCTGTTCGAGGAACCACGGGTCGATCTTGCACATGGCGTGCACGTCTTCCAGGGAGGTGCCCATGCGGATCGCTTGCGCCACCATGCGCAGCCGGTCCGGCGTCGGCGTGCCGAGTGCGGCGCGGATGGCGTTGCGGTCGTCGGCGTGGTTGGCTGGCGTGCTGCCGTGGCCGATGCCGGGGATCTCGATCTCGTCCAGACCCGTCAGGCCGGTTTCCAGTCCACGCAGTGCCTTCTGCAGCGATTCCTGAAAGGTGCGGCCGATGGCCATGACTTCGCCGACCGACTTCATCGCTGTGGTCAGCACCGGCTCGGCGCCGGGGAATTTCTCGAAGGCGAAGCGCGGGATTTTTGTGACGACGTAATCGATCGACGGCTCGAACGAGGCCGGCGTCGCGCCGCCGGTGATGTCGTTCTCCAGCTCATCCAGCGTGTAGCCGACGGCGAGTTTTGCGGCGATCTTGGCGATGGGGAAGCCGGTCGCCTTGGAGGCGAGAGCCGACGAGCGCGAGACGCGCGGGTTCATCTCGATCACCACAAGTCTTCCATCGGCAGGATTCACGGCGAACTGCACGTTGGAGCCGCCGGTCTCGACGCCGATCTCGCGCAGCACCGCGATCGAGGCGTTGCGCATCATCTGGTACTCTTTGTCGGTCAGGGTCAGGGCAGGGGCGACGGTGATCGAGTCGCCGGTGTGCACGCCCATCGGGTCGATGTTCTCGATAGAGCAGACGATGATGCAGTTGTCCGCCTTGTCGCGGACGACCTCCATCTCATACTCCTTCCAGCCGAGCACGCTTTCCTCGATCAGCACTTCGGTGGTCGGCGAGGCGTCGAGGCCGGACTGGACGATCTCGTAGAATTCGGCACGGTTGTAGGCGATGCCGCCGCCGGTGCCGCCCATGGTGAAGGACGGGCGGATGATGGCGGGCAGGCCGACATGGTCGAGCGCTTGGGCCGCGATGGCCATGGCGTGGCTGATGTAGCGCTGCTTGCGGTCGCCTTCGCCGAGGTTCCAGCGCGTTTCCAACGCGTCGAGCGCGGCGTCGAGGTTCTCGGGCTTCTCGGCCTTGAGCGCGGCGCGCTCGGCCTCGTGGGTCTTGCGGTCGGCGTTCTTTACGTCGGTGGCGTTGGCCAGCATCGACTTCGGCGTTTCCAGGCCGATCTTGTTCATCGCCTCGCGAAACAGCGCGCGGTCCTCGGCCTTGTCGATGGCATGCGCGTCGGCGCCGATCATCTCGACATTGTAGCGTTCGAGCACGCCCATGCGGCGCAACGATAAGGCGGTGTTGAGCGCCGTCTGGCCGCCCATGGTCGGCAGCAGGGCGTCCGGCCGCTCCTTGGCGATGATCTTGGCCACCACCTCCGGCGTGATCGGCTCGATGTAGGTGGCGTCGGCCAGCTCCGGATCGGTCATGATGGTGGCCGGGTTGGAATTGACCAGGATGACGCGAAAGCCCTCTTCCTTCAGCGCCTTGCAGGCCTGGGTGCCCGAATAATCAAACTCGCAGGCCTGACCGATGACGATGGGGCCGGCCCCGATGATCAGGATCGACTTGAGGTCGGTGCGTCTTGGCATATCGAGGGTCCGTTCGGCAGGCGGCTTGCACGAAAAACCGGACGGGAAGACCCGGCCGGTTGTGCTCGCGATTCTGGTATCAGGCTAGGAGGGCCTTATAGGGAAGAGTTTTGCCAGATGTAACCCCCTAAAATTCGAGTAGGGCAGTAGGGCAGTAGGGCAGTAGGGCAGTAGGGCAGAGGTTCGAGCGCCCTTTAAACATATTGCCCTACTGACCTACTGCCTTATTCCCCTTAGCCACTCATCCCCCAGCGCCAACTGATCCGTGATCTCGAAGCGTTCGGAAACGCCGACGCGGATCAGGTTCAGGCTGCCCTCGCGGGTGTAGCGGAATTCGCCTGATGCATTCGAGCCGGCGGGCCGGCCGGCCTGGAAACTGATGACGCGGGTGCCGCCATCGGGCCAGGTCACGGTCACCTCGGCTTTGTCGCCCGTGTGGACAACGCCTGCCTTGCAGCTGGTCATCGGCTGGCCGACATAGCGCGCGCAAGGAATCTCGTTGCGGGCACCCAGGGCCGGCGCGGGCCTCCCCGGCGGCTGCAGCCGCGCAACGGTCTGTGCGTTGGCTGGAGGCGCTGTATTGACGGCGCGGTGCCGGATGGGCTCCTCCGCTGCTGCGGGCGACTGCGTCTCGCCGGTCGAAGGATTTCCGCTGGCCGCGAGCGCCAGGCGGTAAGCGTCTTCGATGGCCGCCCTGCCGATTGCGTCGGCGGCTGTCATCGTGGTTTCGGGCGCGCCCAGGCGCGCTGTCAGGTCGGGCAGCGGCTGATCTGCGGATACCAGGTTCGAGGCCTCGGCTGCAGGGGCCGTGCCTTCGCCGGTCGTTTCGGCATCCGCATCCGAAACGGCCGCCGGATTGTCGGGGTTCAGGTAGCGGGCGGGAGCCCATCCCGTCAGTTGCGGATTGTCAATTTCTGCGACCTTGCACCAGCGGTAGCCATTGACGTCGTTGCAGCCGAGATTGTTGACGCTCGTACCGTTAGGCAGCCGAGCCTTGATCTTGCCCATCGCCGATGCCGTGGCGCGGACGTTCAGGAGATCGCCTGGAGCGAGGTCGGTCACGATGGAAACGATCGGCCCCTCCTCGGCTTTGGCCGGCAGCAGCGCCGTCAGCAGGAGAAGGGCGGCAGTGAGCGCGTACAGCGTCGTTCGGAGCGTGACTGTGCGCCTCATCATTTTGGCCGTGGGCGATAGAAGCATTCCCGGAGGCGCAGCCAGGCACGGAAACGCCACCGCATTCCAGGTCGATTCTATAAGGGACGACATTGCGCTATGTAAGCCGGAAAATGCGGCTGGGGAATGAACAAATTCGGCCTGGCATGAGCAAGCTCAGCCGGGCATGAGCAAGCTCAGCCTGGCGGCATGAACGCGTACCTCGCTCAGCCTGGGCTGAACGCGTTTCGCGTTCAGCCTGGCATAAATCCGGTTCGCAGCGCGTGGGCCCATTCCGGCCGTCCCGCCTGCTCGGCCTGCCGCGCTGCCGCCTCATGGTCATAGTCAACGGCGATGGCCGCAAAACGGCCGGGGCGGCCCGGCTCACCCAGTTCGACAATGCCGTAGCGTGCATGCGGAGAGCCTTGCTCCGAGACGTGCGCCGGTGGCGTGTCGTCGCCATAAGCGGGGCAGCCGATGCTGCCCGGATTGAAGACGACAGGGCCGTCGGGGATACGGATCAGTTCGCTGCGGTGGCTGTGGCCGCACAGCACGATGCGGCAAGCGGGATCGAGCGCGGCCAGCCGCCGCTTGATGGCGGCCAGCGGCGCACGCACCAGCCGGCCGTCGGCTATCGTATCGATCAGGTATTCTTCGTCGTGGTCGGGCCGGGCGTGGAAGGCGGCCACTCCCGGCGCGATCTCCAGCGTGAGGGGCAAGGCCAACAGCGCCTCGCGCTGGGCCGACGTTAGCCGTTCCTGCGCATAGCGGTCGGACGGCCACATGGCTTCATCGGCGGTGTCGCGGGCGACGCGGCGGTCGTGATTGCCGCGCACCGTTGGCAGAGCGAGCGCTTCGAGCCGCTCAAAAGTCTCGCGCGGCCAGAGCGGGCCGGAGACGCAATCGCCGAGATTGACGATGAGGTCGGCGCTGCCGCGCTGCCGCAGATCGGCGAGCACGGCGTCCAGGGCGAGGACGTTGCCGTGGATATCGGCGAGGACGGCAATGCGCATGGGGAAGCTCCGTAGGTTGACGAGTTACTGGTCGGGAAGGGCGGACCTTGCAGGACTTTGGTTCCTCACGGAAGTGGGGGGAGAGGTGGCTCGGCGAAGCCGAGAGGGAGAGGGGGACTGCCCGCCACCCTTGATGCGATCGCTTGTTCGCTTCGGAGGCCCCTCTCCGGCCGCTTCGCGGCCGCCTCTCCCCCGTTGCACGGGGGCGAGGAACAGCCTCAGGCGCGGACTTCGATTTCGGACGCGCCGACCGCGGGCAATGCCGTATCGCCGACGGCGGCGGCAATGACGCTATCGAGCAGGCCCGGAAAGCGGCGGTCGAGATCGTCGCGTCGCAGCGTGATCAGCCGGCTGGTGCCGACCACCTCGGTGCGGGTTACGCCGGCCTCGCGCAATTTGGCCAGGTGATAGCTGAGATTGGTCTTCGAGCCGAGATCGAGGAACTGGCTGCAATTCAGCGGCACGCCTTCCTTGCTGGCGAGATAGCGCACGATGGCCAGCCGGGTGGGATCGCCGAGCACGGCAAGCACGTTCGGCAGGGTGATCTGGTCGGCGGTGGGGTGGGGCAGTGTCATGCCGGAGAACTAGGCGCAATCAGGGCCGATTTCAACGCATCTTCTCCTTGGCGGATGCACGCAGTTTCTCCTCCTGCCACCTTATCCTGACATAGAGGTGTCAGGAGGGTTTCGCTATTCTCGGATGGCTTCCTTGACACTATGCCCCATTATGTACAATTGTTCAATAACTTTTGAACTACGGATTGTTGCCATGGACAAGCGCCTCTTCTGGCTTGCGCTGGGGTCGTTCACGATCGCGACCGAAGGCTTCGTCATTTCCAGCCTGTTGCCCGACATCGCAGCCGATGCCGCCATCTCCGTTCCACTCGCCGGCACGCTGATCACCGCTTTTGCGCTCGCCTATGCGATCGGTACGCCGATCCTGGCGACGCTCACTGGCGAATGGGACCGTCGGCGCGTCATCTTGTGGACGCTGGTGTTTTTCGTGCTGGGCAATCTGGCGGCGGCGCTGAGTTCCTCGTTCGAATTGCTGCTGATAGGACGCATCGTCATGGCGCTGTCGTCCGGCCTGTTCGCGGCGACGGCGCAGGGGACGGCCGTGGCGCTTGTCGATGATCATCACCGCGCCCGCGCCATTGCCGTCGTTGTCGGCGGCACCACGGTGGCGGTGGCGGTCGGCGCGCCGCTCGGCGCGCTTGTCGCGACCGTCGCCGGCTGGCGCGGCACGTTCTTTGCCATCGCCGGGCTCGGCGCACTGGCCGGCGCAATCCTGTGGTACCGGCTGCCGCGGGGCATCGTCGGTACCAAGCTGCCGCTCAGGCAGCGGCTGGCAGCAACGCTTCGCCCCGGCGTGCCATCGATCCTGCTGACCACGCTGCTGGCGCTCACCGGCGCCTTCACGGTCTTTGCCTTTGTCGCGCCGCTAGCCATCGAAGGCGGGGGTTTGAGTCCGATCGCGCTGCCCGGGATGCTGCTTGCCTTCGGCGTCGGCGCCGTCATCGGCAACATTGCCGGCGGGCAGGCCGCCGACCGCTTCGGCGCGACGCGCACCGTCAGCTGGTCGCTGGCGCTGAGTGCGATCATGCTGGTCATGCTTTCGGTCATCCCGGCATTCCTGCCGCACAGCATCGCCGGGCCGGCGCTGATGGCCATGATGGTCCCGTGGGGTATCGTCGGCTGGGCGTTCCCGCCGGCGCAGGCCAGCCGCATCATCAGGCTGGCGCCCGACGCAGCGCCCATCGTGCTGTCGCTCAACGGCTCGGCGCTCTATCTCGGCGTGGCGCTGGGCGCCGTCGTCGGCGGCACGGTGCTGCGCTATGGCGCGCCAGCCGATCTCGGCCTGGTCGCAGCAGTGTTCCCGATCCTGGGTCTTGGCGTCATGCTCGCCGGCCACCGGGCCGCCCGGGCGATTGCCATGCCGGCGGAGTAAAGTTCTGGCTACCGGCCGTCCGAGACCTCAGGGCGCAGCCGGCGGT
>NZ_RZSU01000171.1:0-9482 GCF_003997585.1 Mesorhizobium sp. M5C.F.Cr.IN.023.01.1.1
TCCTTCCTCTGCCTACTCGACCCCGAAGCTGGTGGAGTTGTGCAAGTCCGAAACGGTCGGCCCGCCAAACGAGAATGGTGTTGGCCCGCGGTATATCAAGTCCGCTTTCGATGATGTCAGTGGCCAACAAAATGTCGCCTTCGCCTGCGGCGAACCGGACAACTATCTCGTCCAGCTCACGCCCTTTCATTTCGCCATGCGCGATTTTCACCGAGAGCTGCGGAACCAGCCTGCCCAGTTGTTCAACGACAGTCTCGATGTCATCTATGCGTGGTACGACAAAGAAGCTTTGTCCTCCGCGGCGGTATTCGCGCAATAGAGCAGCCTTGGCCGAACCGGCATCGAAAGGAGCCAAGATGGTGCGAACCGGACGCCGCTTGGCAGGTGGTGTGTTCAGGACGCTGACTTCCTGCACGCCCGCCATCGCCGATTGAAGCGTGCGGGGTATCGGCGTAGCGCTCATGGTCAGCGTGTGGAGGCATCGCGCCAACCCTCGCAGTGATTGCTTCAGCTTGGCCCCGAACCGATGCTCTTCGTCGATTACGAGCAGCCCGAGATCGCTAAAGGCCACCCTTTTGGCCGCAACAGCATGGGTCCCGACGACGACCGCAATGTTGCCGCTTCTCAGACCGTCCTTCACTTTCCTTGTCTCTGTCGATCCGACCACCCTGGAAAGGTGAGCAACTTGGATGTTGAACCCTGCGAAACGCCGGCAGAACGTCTCGTAGTGCTGACGCGCGAGCACGGTGGTGGGCGCAACGATAGCAACCTGCTTGCCACAAAACGCGGCCGCAGCACACGCCCGAAGCGCCACCTCGGTCTTTCCAAAGCCGACGTCGCCGCAGACCAGCCGGTTCATCGTTTTGCCCGAGGACAGGTCATCCATCACGGCTCGGATTGCGGCGGCTTGGTCGGGGGTCGCGGGGTAAGGGAATCGCGCCGCGAAGCGAGCAAGGTCGGCACGCGGCGGCTTGATCAATTCGGCGGACTGGCTGGACCTGGCCTTCGCAATGGCGACCAGCCGCTTGGCGACCTTCTCGATCTCGCGGACTGCAGACTGGCGCCGCTTCTTCCAGCCTTCACCATCTAGTCGGTCCAAGGCTATCGCATCTGGCTCGGATCCATAGCGCCATATACGGCCAAACTCCTCCACTGGAACCAGCAAGGAAGCGCCACCATGATATTCAAGCTTCACAACATCCTGTTGCAGACCAGCCACTTCAATTTGTTCGATCGCGGCAAGGACGCCCACGCCATGGTCTTCATGGACAACCAGATCGCCGAGCCGCAGTTCGGGTTCGGCTATGCCGTTGCCGGAGTCCGCGTTTGCAGTCGATGACGGGCCGAATATGTCCGCTGCCGCAACGACTGCAATTCGGGATGGCCCGTCGACAAAGCCATCCGTGAGATCGAATTCCGCCTTGAGAAGAGAGCCTCTTTCGACAGAGAGGATTTGCGGCCAATCGGCGACCGGGTCCATCTTGCGACCGAACTTACGGTCGAGCAGCCGCTCTGCTCGGCGCAGTTCCGAAGCTTCGCCCGTGACCACCACACTAAACCCCGAGCTTGTGCGCGCCTGGGCGAACTCCGCGAATTCGTGCCCGGCTCGCGGCAGGTGGAAGAATTTGGGAATTCGACCAACCGGGATCCTAAGACGCAGGCACTGGCGATCCCGTAGCGAGTCGTCCCATTCCTCACGCGACAAATAAAATTGTTTCGCCGCGGGCCGCGCCACCGTGGAAACTTGCCGCCTGCCGCGCCACGCCTCCTCTATGAGGTCCAAGACGCGAGCGAGCGAAATTTCTTCCAATCCATCCAGGAAGCAGATGTTAGCTGTTGATGCGACATCGAAGAGCGCCGGCAAGTCGGAGTAGTGCGAGACCAGGCGTTCCTCCATCGGGATGGTGCGCATCGCTGCAGGGTCGAACTCGTTGCCGGATTCCAACATAAGCTCAGACGCCGGGCCAACTACGACTCTGTGCAGCGATCGCTCGCTTCGTTGAGTGATTTGGTCGTATGCCTTAAGTTCGGAGATGGTGCCGCCAGGACCCAGTACAACACGAATAGGGCGATCACGGTCAGCAGGAAAAATGTCGATAAGATCGCCGCGGACGGCCATCTCGCCTGGTTCGTCGACCCGATCGTCGACAACATAGCCAGTTCTCTCAGCCAATACACGAAGTGCCCTCGGGTCCACCTCCTGTCCGATCTGCAGGGTCGCGAAACCCTGGCCGATTGCCGAGGGAGGCGGTACCCGCTGCAGGGCAGATTCGACCGAAGTAACCGTGATGCGGGGTCTTTTCGTAGCGGCCGCAACAGCATGAACAACGCTGACCCGCCGCCCCATAGTGGCGCGAGTGGGCCACACCCTGTCGTATGGCAGGCAATCCCAAGGCGGCAAATACAGGATGTCAGCTTCTGGGAGGAAGTGGCGCAATGCCTGGGTGATGTCAGCGGCACTGCGTTCGGAACTCGCGATATGGAGCATGTTCCCATTTCGAGTGCTTTCCAGAGCGCTGATCAATGCCGCAGCTACCGCGGCAGCTGGCGGTGTGTCGGCTTCTCCTCCTGTTGCAAGTTCGCACTGCTCAGCCTTTCCGGCATTGGAGGTCTCTCTATCCACGTCTCACCTTCCGATCCTGGGACAAAACGGCCGCGACGCGTCCGGTGTTCCGTCGGGACGGCACAGTTGCCGACGCTCGGCCTTCAGCAACGTCGCAAAGCGGCAACCGTTGCCTTGCCCAGCGTGTGATCGGATCGTGCGCCATGAGAATAGAGTGCCGCACTGTCTAGCAATGCGTGCATTGCGAGGTTTCCTGAGCAAGTCGCGAATCCGGGGGCGCTACGGCTTTGTGGATTCTTTTTGGGACGAAACGGCAGCGGCTGGTCGATAGCGGCTTAGGCATCTGTGGTCGGCATTCCAATGCCCGTTGCTAGACTTGGCCAAATGACTCGCTATCAGATGGACCCCAAGTTCTCAGGCTCAGCAATCATTCGACGGTTGCTGTCCAAAAGCTCATGCACACCGTCGGCGTGCTAGACTCCAAGCATCCCGGCACAAATCGGCAATCAAACAGGTTGACGCTACCATTGGCGATATGCATCCGCATCGAGTCTTCGCACCGATCCGGACGTGCCTGGAAACCCTCGCCCGCCATAGACCCCCAAGGACTTGCCCAGGGCTTCACTCTATCGCTCGAACCCTGCGTCGGTCGGCAGCCACAGCGACAGCGGAAAGCCCCAGATCAGCACGAGCCGACCGATCAGCCGCGGCACGACGATCTGCTTGCGCTGGGAGCCGAGATCCTCGAGCTCGCTGCCCGCCGCCGGACGCAGGCCGGAGCGAGGAACGAAGAGTCGCCGATGGTGGCGTCGCCCGATACGTAGTCGAGATTGGGGCGGAAGCGGTCCCAGGCCTTGCCGACCGAGGTATCCCAGTCGAAGCTGTGGTCCTTCGTCATGGCGATGGCGGCCACTGTGGCCGAGATCGCCTTCGACACCGAGGAGACCTGGAAGATGGTGGTGCTGCTGACCTTAGAGGGTGTCATCCCGGTTGCTGCGAAGGCCATAGCCTTGGTCAAGGATCATCTGCCGCCATGCACCACCGCAACGGCGAAGCCGGGAAACGTAGATGCTTCCTTGACCTTCTTAACGATGTCCGGCAGGGCGGCCACCGCCTTCTCGACGCTCCGACCCTGCAATCAGCCCCACCTTTCAAGAGCCTGCCTGAGTTTTTTAACGGAGGCGGGGAACATGGATGCTGCCTCGCGGTTGGACCTCGGAAAGCTAATTCGCAGCCTGAAGGAAAGCGGCCGAGCTCGCTCTCGCGACGCCGCGAACAGCCCCTATCGGAGATTACGCATGCGAGCGCTGGTTTGGCATGGAAAAGAAGACAATACGTTGCGACGAGGTTACCGACCCCGAAATCGAGGACCCGCGCGACGCCATTGTCAAGGTGACGAGCTGCGCGATCTGCGGCTCGGACCTGCATCTCTATCACAACCTCATTCCGGCAATTCTGCCCGGCGACATTATGGGCCACGAAATGATGGGTGAGGTGGTGGAAGTTGGATCCGGGGTAATCAGCGCTCTTAGGACGGGAGACCGCATCGTCGTCCCCTTCACCATCATTTGCGGGGAATGTGACCAGTGCAAGCGCAAGAACTTTTCGGTCTGCGAACGTACCAACCGCAACAAGAACATCGCCGACAAGGCGTTCGGTCACACGACGGCCGGGCTGTTTGGGTATACCCATCTGACCGGCGGTTACCCGGGCGGACAAGCCGAGTATGTTCGCGTGCCATTTGCCGATGCAACGCACATCAAGGTACCGGTCGGGCTCTCCGACGAACAGGTCCTCTTCCTTGGCGACATCTTGCCAACTGGCTGGCAGGCTGCTGTCCAGTGCGAGATCGAACCGTCCGATACCGTAGCGGTTTGGGGCTGTGGCCCAGTGGGGCAGATGGCAATCCGCAGCGCCATTCTTCTCGGTGCCACCCAGGTCGTGGCCATAGATTGCCTGCCCGAACGCCTATCCATGGCCGGAGCAGGCGGCGCGGTCACCATCAACTTCCTGGAGGAGAGCGTTGTTGAAAGGCTGAACGAGCTTACAGGCGGCAAGGGGCCAGACAAATGCATCGACGCGATCGGGATGGAAAGTCACGTCCTTTCGTCAACTAGACACCGTTTATGACCGCGCGAAGCAGATGATGATGATGGAAAACGATCGGCCCCACGTGCTGCGTGAAATGATCTATGTCTGCAGGCCAGCCGGCGTCATCTCGATCGCGGGCGTGTATAGCGGGGTTGTCGACAAGATCCCGATGGGCCAAGCCATGAACAAGGGCCTTACCTTCAGGATGGGCCAGACGCATGTGAACCGCTGGACCGACGACCTATTGCGCCGCATCGAAGAAGGTCAGATCGACCCGTCTTTTGTCATCACCCACACTGCCGGGCTCGAACAAGGGCCCGAGATGTACAAGATCTTTCGCGACAAGCAGGACAGTTGCGTCAAAGTCGTGCTGAAGCCATAGGAGCAGTGTCATGAACATGCTTAGCAAATTCGGCAATCTCAGCAGATGGCCAAGCGACCCAAAGGTCGTAAAATCTGGCCCCAAGGCGCTCGCGCCCTCCGATGTGGTAGCGCGCAAACTCGGATGGTTTAGCATTGCGCTGGGCATGGCCGAACTTATAGCCTCCGAGCGCATCGCCCGCGCACTCGGCATGCCTGGTAAGGAAGGCTTGATCCGTGCCTACGGAGCGCGGGAAATCAGCAGCGGCATTCTGTCCTTGTCGGCAGACAAACAGCCGGGGCTTTGGAGCCGTGTGGCCGGTGATGGGCTCGACATCGCAACACTCCTATGGGCGTTCCGGCACGACAATCCAAAACGTGACAACGTCGGACTTGCATTGGTGCTCGTTGCCGGTGTGACACTCATCGATTCCAAGGCCATTGCAAAGTAGAGTGATAGCACCTTGCCGCCTGCGCGGCAGGGAAGGCCATGGCAGAGCCGGAACCACGGTAAGACGGCGCAGACCGTCAGGCTCTTCAAAAAACCATTCAGAGGGGATCGTTATCATTGATCCGGCGGTCGGGAGGCTCGGCCGGTTGAAAAGAGGACGTTGGCAATGGGGCGGCCACGAGATAGCTGGGGTGATCCACGCCACGCGTTTGCACGGATCACCTGCCAAAAATGGCGGACCGGTCCCGGAATCGAGCCGCCGTCGCGGGTTTTTTGCGGCCGTAGCGGCCTCGCTGTCTGCTGTGCACCTGGCGAAGCGCGCAGCAGATGAGAAACCCTGCGTGCGTCGCGCTGGCGCTGATGGTGCAGCCAGAGATACGGCTGCTCAACGAGCCGTGAGGGGCTCTCGAGGCCATGAGCCAGATTTCCATACAGGAAGAACTGGCGCGCATCTGAGCGAGAAAACGTGATCATGGCGGACACGCGCGTGTCAACCGGCGCGGGCGTTTCGCGCCTCCAGCGCGGCAATCATCCCTGTGAATCAGGCTTGTTTATATAGTGAAATTTCGACAAAAACTCGCTCCGACTCGGATCGGGAGAAGGGAGCGGATATGGTCTTTCGTTTGAAAGAGCGACTTGGCAAGAAACTTGAGGAAGAAGTGCAATTCTTCAAATGTTGGCAGAAGGATAAGAAAGGTGTGGGCGCACTCATGCCCACGTCGATCCATGCGGCGCGCCGCATGGCTAGTGTGGTCAACCCGCATTCTGGATTGCCGGTTTTGGAGCTTGGTGCCGGGACTGGTGTCATCACCAGGGCCATCCTGGAAAGAGGCATCAAACCGCATCGGTTGACTTCGGTCGAATATTCCAAGGATTTTTATGATGGCCTGGTGCGACGCTTTCCGGGAGTGGATTTCCGCTTGGGCAATGCGTTTGCCTTGGAAGAAATTCTGGGGGAGCGCCGGGAAAAATTCGATTGTGTCATAAGCGCAGTGCCGATGTTGAGCTTTCCGATGCAACAGCGCCTCACACTGCTGGAGCATTTGCTTGCACGAATCCCCGCCGGGCGACCTGTGATCCAAATCACCTACGGTCTTCTGTCACCGGTGCTCAAAATGCCCGACCGTTACATCGTTTCTCACTATGATTTCGTCGTTCGCAATGTCCCCCCCGCACAACTCTGGACCTATCGACGAGCAGCGTGACCACAGGGGACGCGAGCGAAAGTTTTCGGAATCCTTGTACAGGACTGCAAAGCCGACTGAACTTGGTGCTGGGGCCAGCCATTCGCGCCCTGGCTGGACCCCTTCCATACCGCATTTTCTGAGGATCGATTTGATCGCAGCGGAGAGATGATGTTCGGCTACAAGCATTGAGAGCGGCGAAGCTTCCGCTAACGCCTATGTTTCTCCGGTCTTTCGGAGATGCATTCCTCGAGACGCGCCAGGCGAAACTTCGCATTGCGAAGTTCATGTCCGGCTTCGAAACGTCGATGGCGTCCTTGAGGTGTGGGCGCTATGAGGTCGCGCTCCAGTTCCGCAATGCGCGCACGCACCTGCCGGTCCTGACGCAACGCCTTGATCCATCCACGCCCGCGCATCGGTCTTCCTGCCAGCACCCCAAAGCCATGCGGGTTTATCCACCGAGACCCTAATATCCGGCAAGCCGAAACGCTCGAGAGTTAACCTCGGCTATTTTAGCGAAGACAAAGAGGGCTCTTTGGAAAAAAGGCGGCGCTTGGAAGAGAGAATGAAGCGATAGAAGGTCGTCCGTCCGGAGGCGGTTGGTGTGTGGATAGTCAGCCCTGGGCCTATTGCACCGATTGGCTCAGTGGCGCGCACTTTCGCAGCCATGGTGCCGCAGCACGTCGATTTGGATTTAGCCCGACAATGGGGCTCAGGATGGTTTCGTCCACATTTCCACTGTCGAACGCGCGGGGAGGGGGCCTGGTGATCGTCACATCAGGAAAGCCGGGGGGAAAAGGCCGCGCACCAGCGCCATTTCGGCGGCCATGGCATCATCGGCCGTGGTAAGCGCGACGGTGGGAATTGCGGGTTTTCTCATCGCGACCCGAACTCTACTCAAACAGGGCTCGCCCGTGGATTGGATGGCCAATGGCGGCATCGCACTATGCCTGAAAGGCGTGCAGCCATTGGTCGTCGCCATCGTCCGCGAAATGCAGCCCGGCGCGGCGAGCGCCTCACGTCTCGGTCACGAAATTCGTCCGCAGATAGCGTCGAGGCCTTCGATGCCGCTCTCCGAGCCATGGGAGCTCGGGCCGAATCCGTGGCGAGGATGCCGAACTTTTTCGAAAAGGCAACAAATGGCTTACGGGCATTGTCGGCCGAATCTTCCCGGCGCTGTTTCGAGTTAGAAGGTGGGGAACAAGAAGCGGCACGTTATTGTTGACAACAGAAGTCACGTTATCTAGCAAACCCTCCTAGCGACCAAACCCAGCTCCCTTCAGGGCAAGGCAAATAATCTTGGTCAACGCCGATGAGGGGGCTTTGTATGGAAAAGCGTGTTGGATTATCTGCCGCGTTGGTCGTGATGGTCGGGCACAGCGCGGCTGCGCAGGAAGCGACAGTGCTCGAACGCATCGTGGTGGAGGGGCTAGGCGGTGTGCCCCTGACCGCAACGATCGGCAATCTGCCGGAAGCGTATCCGGGCGGACAAGTCGCGCGAGGCGGGCGCCTGGGCTTGCTCGGCAACCGCGACATCATGGATACGCCGTTCAACATAGGCAGCTATACCGCGCAAACCATCGAGGATCAGGGTGCACGCACCGTCGCCGACGTGATGATCAATGATCCTTCCGTGCGAAGCACCCATTCAACCGGGGGGATAGTGGATTCCTTCTACATTCGCGGCTTTCCAATCAATGAAGGCAATTTTGGCGAGGTCGCGTTCGACGGTGTCTACGGGGTCGCGCCGACCTATCGCCTGTTCACCGACTATGCCGAGCGTATTGAGGTCCTCAAAGGACCGGCGGCGCTGCTTTACGGCATCGCGCCGAACAGCAGTGTCGGGGGCACCATCAATATCGTTCCCAAGCGCGCGGCTGATGTCGATCTGACACGGTTTACGGCCGATTATGCCTCGAGCCTGCAGGGCGGCGGGCATGTCGATGTGAGCCGGCGTTTCGGTTCCGAGCGTCAGTTCGGGGTTCGCTTTAACGCCAGCTATCACGGCGGCGACACGCCGATCGACGACCAAACCCGCGACGTGTCGGTAGGTGCCTTGGCGCTTGATTATCAGGGCGAGCAGCTTAGGGCGACGCTCGATGTGATCGGCCAGCGGGAAGATTTCCAGGCGCCGCAGCGCCCGTTCTTTCCGCTTTCCGGTTTCGCAATACCAGGGGCGCCCGATGGCCGGCTTAACGTTCAGCAGCCGTGGGAGTGGTCCAAGAGCGAAGATCTGTCATTGCTGGGACGCGTCGAATATGATCTCACCGACCAGGTGACGGTGTTTGCCGCTGCCGGCGGGGGCAACTCACGCATCGAGCGACTCTTCGGGACGCCAGTCATCTTGAACTCGGCCGGGGACGTCAGCATAACGCCGCAGAACTACCTTTTCGATGTTGACAGAACCACGGCGGAAACGGGCCTGCGCGCCGGCTTTGACACTGCGGAAATCGCGCATTCCGTCACGCTCCAGGCAAGTCATTTCAATCAGAGCCTCGGCCGGGGCTTCAATTCGGGAACGGCTCAGCTCACCAATATCTACGATCCTGTCGCCCGGCCCCGGCAGGACATACCGGCGCCGGCTTCGGCGCCGAAGGTATCGGAGAGCGAGTTATACGGATTTGCGCTTGCCGACACCTTGTCGATTTTTGATGAGCGGGTGCAGCTGACCGTCGGAGCGCGGTGGCAGCATATCGCGTCGGAGAATTTCAACTCGACCACCGGCGCCGTCACGTCGTCCTCCGACGAAGGCGCATTGACACCGCTGGTCGGCCTAGTCGTCAAGCCGTGGGAGAACGTGTCGCTTTATGCCAACTATGTCGAAGGGCTGAGC
>NZ_RZSU01000172.1:0-9356 GCF_003997585.1 Mesorhizobium sp. M5C.F.Cr.IN.023.01.1.1
GGGGCACGCTCGATCCCTTCGTCGCATTCGCTCTCGCACAAGGGCTTGCGCAGACCCGCGAGGAGGCAGCGGCGAGACGTTTGGCATTCGAAGCATGGCTAGCACAAGAAGGGTACGATCGCGGCGCTGAGACGCTGATTGATCCGCAGCGGTTCCTTGAATGGCAAAGAACGCTCGTGAGGCAAGGAGATGCTGCCGAGGCCGTACGGGGAAGCGCAGCCCGGTTCACGGCAACAGATGGTCGGCGCGGGTCCTATGATGTGCGCCCTGTAGTTCGCGATGACGGCATCGACTGGATTGACGCCGCCGGCTATTCAGTTGCGCGATCGCAATATTCAGAGGCGCTACTGACGGCTCGGCCTGAGCGGCATGATTTCAGGCTGAATGTTTGGCCAGCACCGGAAGTGACTAGAACCTACTAGACAAATCAGTTCGGATCAGATCATAGGCGGGGACGCAATCGATGAGTTCCCGGACCATGCATCCACGTCCGGGGCATCTAAACTCGATTGATGGAGACTGCATCTAAAAATCTCCGATCCGCTTGCTGTGAGCTGACCTTTCGCCTTCCCAGCGAAAGACACCGGCAAACAACAGGGCAATCCCGATCATGTCGCTTAGTCTGCCGGACCGTGTCAATTAGTTGCTCAACGATGATCAAAATTCTGGCGTCGAGAGTGAACTGGCGATCCATTCGCGCGGCACCAGCGCCTGCCCTCGCCACTCTTCAGTTAACTCAACGCCAGCAAGGCGGCCCCAAACCTCATCATCCGCGTGGTCAAGCACTATGGCCTGGAGTCGCCCGCCAGCCGCGATCACTTCATCGCCCAAGAGTTCGAATACTCCGCGCACCGCAACGACGTCCTGATCGCGCCAAGCCAAAGGCCCTTCTGAATCGTCGCCCGCAGCCCGTTTCGGAAAATACACCTGGCTGGGTTGATCATAGATCAGCAATCCCGGAACCGGGTGATGGGGCTCTGTTAGAAAGAATTTCTGAAGTGCCAGCGTCACCGCCACATGGTAGGCGAGCCAGTTGGCGCCGCTGCCGATCTCCCAAAGGTAGTCATCCCTGCTGCCGCGGATGACCTTGACCGTCAAATCCTCGATCATGAGCCGGATTGGCGCATCTGGCCATTCCGCGTCGAGGCGCGGGATGAGCCGGCTCGCCATGTTTTCGATCCGGTCAAGCGCATTTCGCAATTTTCCTGCGGATCTCGTTCTCCGACACCACGCCTTGCAGCCGACCGATCTCGACTTTCAAAGCGTCGATTTCTTCCCCGAGTCCGGCACTTTGGTCAGTCGCATCATATAGGCGAAGGGCCTGTTCCACGCGCCCGAGGAAACGTTCGAGACGATCGAAGCGATCGGTCTCCTGGCGTGCGGCTTCAGAATCCCTCTCAAGGCGTGCAATTTCACGCCGTATCTCAATGAGTCTCCCCAGAACGACCTCGGTTGCTGCTCTAAGCCGAAAAACCTCCTTGTCCAGGGTGTCCGAGATGCTCGGGTGCGTTCTCAACCGTACTTCCAGGGCGTCGAGGTTTTCGCACAGAATGAGTATCTGATCGCGCCCGGCGTCACTGAGCTGGACTATCGGTTCCTCGTCGCTGCCCTTAGCGGCAAGGCCTCGGAACCAATCGGCCAAAGCGAGCCTGTCGCGCTGAATGCGAATGGCGCCGCCATAGGCCTCACTGCTTTCGAGCAACCGGCGCAGTTCATTTAGACGCTGTCGATGTTCGGTGAGTTGGGACGCGACGCTCGTCTCTTCAGCACGCAGTTCCTGAAGGCGCTGTAGCGCCACGTCGATGCCGGCCAGGCTGGGCTGTGCCGCGCGAGCATTGCTTTGCGAGACACGGCGGAGCAGGTCGACGATATCGGGCCAGGCTTCCGGCACAGCCTGTTCCGCCGATAACACCCCAAGCTCGATCGCCTGACGAACCCATGCCTGCGCCTCGGTTCGCCACGCGCCGCTCGCCGCAGTCAGCGCACGCAGTTCATTCTCCTTGCGTCGGAGGTCCCGGTTTAGCCTGTCGAGCTCAAACCGGGCTTGCAAGACGGCGGGTGTGACCGCTCCAAGGACATAGGGAAATATCGTCTTGAGCTTCTCGCGGTGTTCGGTCGTGTCGGCCTTGAAAAACATGACGTCGGGATTGGCGACGATATTCTGCGGCTGGAATGTGAAGGCCATTAGGTCGCGAAAGCTGGGACGAGCGCGGAAACCAACGTCGGAGGCGGGTTCGAAATCGAGGTTGGTGAGCCCGGCCAGGCGATTCAGCACCGCCTTCACGGCGTCGGCGTTCGTGTTCTTCTCCGTGATCCGATCAGGGATTGGGATGTCGGGAGCTTCAATGAGCACCATGTCGCCGGTCTTCTGCTGATCGCCCGGCTCGCGCCTCGCCAACAGCTTTTGACCTTCGACAGTTTCGATTAGAACCCCGAACCAGGCGCAGTTTTCGCGGATGACCCCTACCGGAATCGCGCATTTGTCAGCGGCGAGACAGTAATCGATGATTGGGATGACGGCCGACTTTCCGGTTTTGGAAGCGCCACTGATGACGTTCACCACGCCCGGCTTGAAGTTGACCACGCGTGGTGGCGCATCGATCCGCGGCCACAATATCAGCTTAAGCAGTTGGAAATACATCAGAAGTCCACTCTCAACGCGACTGCAACCTGCTGCAGTCCGGCCTTGTAGAACCAATAACCGAGTTTGTCGGAAGCAGCGGCGAACGACTTGAGCCGCTCCGGCAGCGTCGGCTTCTTGCTGCCGGGTTCCAGCGGAAATGCGCGGAGCCCCGCAGTCTCGTACTCAATCTTAATCAATCGCGCGGTGACGCCGAGGCCAAGCGCCTGGAGTGTCAATGGGCGCAATAGGAGCGCGCGCTCATGGACCGCCAGCAGATCTTCGCGTTGAGCGGCCAATTTGGCAGCAAAAAGCGCGAGCCCAGAGGCTTTCCGGGTCGAGCCGATAGCGTCCAGAGTCGGTTTGTGAAGAAGCAACGGAAGAACAAGGAAGGCGAGTGGGAACGGCACCGACAATCCCGCTTCGTCCTGATAGCCGAGCGCGAACTGCCAGACAGAAAATGCACCCAAGGCTGGATTCTGGATGATCTCCAGTTCGTTGAGTACGCGATCAGGCTCGGTGATCATGCCACCTCATTATGGAGCAAGGTCGCGAAGTCGGGATGCCAACCGATCCGAAGCGTGTCGGCAAGGGTGTTGAAGCAGCCGTGAACGAAATGTCCCGGCACCGCCCGCCCCTCGAGTGGCGCCTGCAGCAAGGCGCATTGACGATAGACGAGCCGACCGCGAGCATCGGCCGCGCGGTCGCCGTAACGGTCAGCGACGTCACCGGCGATAAAGCCGTGCCGTTTCACTAGGTCATCATCCCAGTCGCGCAAACTCTCTTCAAAGATCAGTCCCCGTTCGGCCCAATCTGCCTTGTCGGCGGAGGTCCTCAGGAAATCGCTTACCGCTCGAAGGCGATCGTCATCGCTGGCACCAATGAACTCGAGTTGCCGGATGAAGGTGGGCCGCGTCGACAAGATGCTTTCAATGTCGCCCTGCTGGGGCGCCGGACGGAGGGAGGTCAGCAAGCCTGGCATCATGTTCTTCTGCACAAAGGCGCGGAAGCTGACCTTGAAGGCATCTCCATCAAGTATCGCCGGTTGCCCCAGTTGTATCAGCCGATCGGCGTTCTGCTTCGCTATTCCAATCGCCGCTGCGCAAAACAGATCGACAAGCTCTGGCGGAACCGTTGGGGCGAGAAGCGCTCGGATAGGATCGATCGGATCGTTGTCGGCGCTCTCCACCCTCATGTTCGCAATGATCGCTACCTGGCGTTCAGGGGCCAGATCCAACACCGTCTTGAGATGATCAGCGCAAGCGGGCGAGCTTTTGGCGGCCGCTGCTTTTTTAGCTATGCCCGCCAGAATCGCCCCGACCTCGTTTGCCGTAGTTGCATCGCTGAGTGCCTGCGCGAAGGTGCCTTTGCGGGATGGAGTCACGTAAATGCGGAAGCGCGCTTTACCAATTTTCAGCAAGCCGTCATCAAACGCCCCGGCCCAATTCGCAAGCGCCTTCCAGAAATCGATCGCCCAGTCCGACAATGGATTGGTCTTGAGAGCACTCTTCGTCTGTTCGAGGCAAACGGTTCCATCGGCGTAGTGCACCGCCACGTCGTCAAGATGCTCGAGAGAGACCTTGGTGCCCTTTTCGCATGTGAGCAGGTGGTAACAGAAACGGACCGGCTGCAGCGCAAAGCCCAGATATTGGCCTGGCGCACTGTGCTTTGCCGCTTTCGTGAGGCCGCTCAACGCGGCTCTCCGGTGCAAGTGCGACCATTCGGTCGTCGATCAGCGACCGCGCTGTTCGCAAACCCGCATGGATGCACGAAATTCCGTTTCGGTTCAGCCGTTGCCCCCAACCTTCCCCCGAGGCTTCTTAGTTAAGACCGCTTACCTTAACCTCTCAGCTAGTAAAGTAAAAGGCCCATTGCTTAACTAGCGCAGGCTGTTCATGATGGTGACGATGGCCGACCAAACCACTGCTGAATCGCGCCTCGGGCGCCTTGTAGAAACTCCGGTCGCGGAGGAGATGGTGCGCGCCTTCGTTCCACCGCCGCTGCCGCCGACGCCCCCTATCGACATTCTGGGCCTTCTGGAGCGCTTAAGTCTTGCCGAGCGCGCGCTCGGGCGCCTGGACGGCATCACAACTCTTCTGCCACGACAGGAACTCTTCCTCTACATGTATGTCCGAAAGGAAGCCGTGCTTTCATCCCAGATCGAGGGCACGCAATCGACCCTCACCGACCTTCTTCGCTTCGAGACGGAAGCGCAAGCCGGTGAGCCGATCGATGACATCCGCGAGGTCTCCAACTATGTCGATGCGATGATGTTCGGCCTTGAGCGGTTGGAGGAACTACCCCTCTCGCTACGTTTGATCCGGGAAATGCACGCGCGACTGCTCCAGAGTGGGCGCGGAGGCACGAAAAGTCCGGGAGAGTTTCGTCGCTCGCAGAACTGGATCGGCGGTACCCGGCCTGGAAACGCGCTCTTCGTTCCGCCGCCTGTCACGGAGCTCGATGCATGCCTCGCAGCCCTGGAGCAGTTCATGCACGAGGACAGGTCCAAATTGCCTGCGCTCATCAAAGCCGGTCTCTTGCACGCGCAGTTCGAGACCATACACCCGTTCCTCGACGGCAATGGCCGTATCGGTCGCCTACTGGTTACCCTGTACCTGTGCATTCACGGCGTGCTGCGAAAGCCGCTACTGTATCTCAGCCTCTACCTCAAGACGCATCGAGCAGAGTACTATCGCCTGCTCCAGGAGGTCCGCGAGCGAGGTGCGTGGGAAGCGTGGCTTGACTTCTTCCTCGAGGGCGTGGCCCAAACCGCCACCCAGGCCTTCGATGCCGCCACACGCATCGTCGATCTGTTCAAGGAGGATCGCGATCGCATCACGGCCGAAAGTGATCGCGCCGGCTCAGCACTTCGGATCCACGATTTGCTGCAACAGAATCCGTTCGTGACAGCCCCCGTACTCGTCGAACGCACAGGCCTCACAACACCAACCGTCAATGCCGCGCTCGGTGAACTCCAGCGACTCGGCATTGTGGAAGAGATTACCGGACGCCGTCGCGGTCGCGTGTTCAGCTACCGCCGCTATCTGGGCATACTGAGCGAGGGCACCGAACCACTTCCTGCGACGGGCTAACGCAGCTACTCGCCATCGACTGCATCCAGCTCTCCTTCACTGCCGGCGGCGAACCCCGGCAGGATGTCGCCCGCGAGCAGCTTCTCCTTCGACAGCAGCCCGGCATCCTCGAGCGCCTCGAAATCCGGCAGGTCACGCAGCGTGTCGAGCCCGAACTCCAGCAGGAAGTCTTTGGTCGTGACATAGGTATAGGGCGCGCCGGGCGTCGGGCTGCGCGGGCCAGAGGCGATCAGGTTCTGGCCACGCAGCGTGCCGATCAGGTCGCGAGAAATCTCCTTGCCGAAAAACGACGACAGTTCTGCACGCGTGATCGGCTGGAAATAGGCAATGCACATCAGCACCAGCACCTCGGCCTGCGAGAGATCGACCGTGCGTTCGTCGGCGCCGACGGCCGTGCGGATGGCGTCGGCGTAAGCCGGGCGGGTCAGGTGCTTCCAGCCGCCGGCGACCGCGACAAGATCATAAGGACGGCCGCGCAGCTCCTCGCGGACGTCGGCGATGAGCAGGTCAAGGTTGCAGCTTTTGCCGACGATACGCGCCAGCCGCTCGCGGGTCACCGGCTCTTGTGCCGCAAAAATGGTCGCCTCGACTCTGGCCATCCATTCGCGCCAGCGCATCTCGGGCGGCAGCTGGTCCAGCTCCCGGTCGAACAGACAGTCGTCTGGCTGGCGGTCGCCTGACCGCCCGTTCATCCGTCTTGCGCGCGCTGCCTCTGCCATCGTGTTCAGAGCCCGTAGATGCGGAAGGTGGCACGGCCCGACAGCTCGCGTACGGCGCCGAGACCGACCAGGCGGTCGAACAGGCGGCGCAGGCCGCGATCGCTCATCCCGGTCTTTTTGCCCCTGTCCCCGCGCGACGCCACCAGCGCGTCGTCGGACAGCAGGTTTTCGACAACCAGCTCCGCCCCTTTCGCCCGCAGTTTCGGGGCGACGGCAAGCAGCTTTTGGGCGCGGCGTTCGAGATCGGTGAAAAGATCGATCGCGCGCAGCGCGGCACGCGCCTCAGCGCCAAGCAGGTTTTTCGCCCGGTCGGATTCGCTCTCGACGGCCGGCGCCGCAACCCCGGCCGCCGGGCGCCCGCGGCGCGCAGCGCTCGCGCCCCATGCCGGTTCGGCGCCGAGCAGCGGCACCGCATGGGCCCAGCCCAGCCGTTGCGCGAGCAAGGCGTCGGCGAGCCAGGATGCGACGGCGCGTGGCAGGCCGCGGCGCTCGCACGCCGCGACGGCGCCGGTCAGCATCCCGACCGTCCCGGCGCAGGCGGCAAGCTGGCGAAGCGCCTCGACCAGGTCGCCGAGCACCGCCTCGTCGCCGCGCGCCAGACCAAGGTCATCCAGCACCGCGGTGACGCTCGCCTCGGTCAAAAGCTTCTCTGCAGGCGATCCAGCCAGCCGGCGCCAGGCCAACAGCATCCGTCCGGCGGGGCCGACCGACAAAAAATCGCCGGGGCGGGCGAGCAGCACCGCGTCGCGCAGCGCGCTTTCGTCCTCGACACGGCCCGCCTGCCGCACCGTCGCCGCGGCGCATCCAAGCGCCAGCCGCTGCCGCCAGGCGCCGGCCCAGCGCTCCTGCCGGCGGACCACCGCGTCGAGGGCGGTCAGCGCCGCGGCGGCCGCAAAGGTGGCGTCTTCAAGCGATTGCGGAGCGGCCGCCGCGGCGCGCAGCCAGCCCGGCACGGCAGCGGCCGAAGTGGCCGGGCCGGCGCTGGTGACGATCATCGGCGGCTGGCGCAGCAGTTTCGGGCGGCGAATCATCGCCGACGAGGATGCGCGAGCGCGGCGCTTTCCGCAACCGTCAAACGCCAAAACCGCCGCACCCGTCGCGGGACAATTATGTCCGGTAAGCTTGCCTTATCGGACGTATACCGCTAGCCTCGCAAATCATGCAAAATCCCCCGCCAAAACCCACCAAAAACGACCTCCCGGCCGACGATCCGCTCGACGGCGACCCTCTCGAGCGGGAGCTGCCCGACATCGTCGATCTCGTCATGGAGATGGGCCGGCCGACACCACGTGTCCCGGCACGTGTCGAGGACCTGGTCGCGACCGCCACGGCCTATGCCAAGAACGCCAGGTCGGACAACACGCGCAGCGCCTATGCCAAGGACTGGCGGCATTTTTCGTCCTGGTGCCGGCGCCAGGGTTTTGAAACGCTGCCCCCGGACCCGAAGGTGATCGGGCTTTATATCAGCGCCTGCGCCGCCGGCGGCGCCAAGCTCGGCGCCCCGGCGCTGTCGGTTGCGACGATCGAACGGCGGCTGTCAGGCCTGTCGTGGAATTTCACCCAGCGCGGTTTTGGGCTCGACCGCGCCGACCGCCACATCGCCACCGTGCTCGCCGGCATCCGCCGCAAACACGCCAAGCCGCCGCGGGTGAAAGAGGCGGTCCTCGGCGACGATCTTTTGGCGATGATCGCCACGCTCGGCCATGATCTGAGGGGCCTGCGCGACCGCGCCATCCTGCTCATCGGCTTTGCCGGCGGCCTGCGGCGATCGGAGATTGTCGGCCTCGACGTCGTTCGCGACGACAACAGCGACGGCGCCGGCTGGATCGAGATCTTTCCGGACAAGGGCGTCCTGGTGACGCTGCGCGGCAAGACCGGCTGGCGCGAGGTCGAGGTCGGCCGCGGCTCCAGCGACCTCTCCTGCCCCGTCGTCGCGCTCGAAACCTGGATCAAATATGGTCGCATCGCCCGCGGACCGCTGTTCCGGCGCATCTTCAAGGACAACAAGACCGTCGACGTCGAGCGCCTCTCCGACAAGCATGTCGCCCGCCTGGTCAAGCAGACCGCGCTCGCCGCCGGGGTCCGCGCCGATCTGCCGGATGCGGAGCGGGCGCTTTTGTTCGCCGGGCACTCGCTGCGCGCCGGTCTCGCCTCGTCGGCCGATATCGAGGAGCGCCACGTGCAAAAGCAGCTCGGCCACGCCTCGGCGGAAATGACCCGCAAATATCAACGGAGGCGAGACAGATTCCGCACCAACCTCACCAAGGCGTCCGGGCTCTGAAAGTCCCCTCCCCTCCCCGCTTTTCGGCCGCTACATGACAGCCCGGGAGGCCAGGATTTTCACCTTAGCGTTTCAATTTTTTCCCCTTAGCGCTTCAATTGAAATCGGGAAGTAAAACCGACAGACATGCAAAATCGTGCTTCCCGTCGACCACACGGACGGCTGATCGGCTATGCGCGTGTCTCGACGAACGAGCAGGCCACCGAGGCGCAGGAAGTCGAGCTTCGCGCGGCCGGGTGCGAGACGATCGTCCAGGAGCACGGGTCCGGCGCGTCCCGCGCCCGCCCTGCCCTTGCGAAGCTCGTGCGCGAGATTGCTGCCGGCGATACGCTTGTCGTCGTCCGGCTCGACCGCCTGGCCCGCTCGGTCGGCCATCTGCTCGAGGTGATCGAGGATCTGACCGCTAAGGGCGCGCATTTCCGCTCGCTGAGAGATCCGATCGACACGACGACGCCGCAAGGCATGTTCTCCCTGCAGGTCCTCGGCGCCGTCGCGCAGCTCGAGCGCGCATTGATTTCCGAGCGCACGAAAGCCGGTATCAGAGCCGCCAAGGCAAAAGGGCGCCTGCCGGGCAATCCGGGCATCCGAGAACGCCGGCCGGAGGCACTGGCCAGGATGAGGAGTGCCCAGAAAGCGGCCTATGG
>NZ_RZSU01000173.1:0-9134 GCF_003997585.1 Mesorhizobium sp. M5C.F.Cr.IN.023.01.1.1
AGGCCGGCGAACTCGCACGCGGCGCCACCGCCTATGTCACACTGGAGCCGTGCGCCCATCACGGCCGCACACCGCCCTGCGCCAGTGCGCTGGTCAATGCCGGCGTCGCGCGGGTGGTCGGGGCTGTGAGCGATCCCGATCCACGCGTGTCCGGCCAGGGTTACGCCATCTTGCGTGCCGCCGGTATCGAGGTTGTCGAAAGGGTGCTCGCGGCAGAAGCCGCCGAGCAGATGGCCGGCTATCTCATTCGATCTCTGAAAAAACGTCCAGAAGTGATCCTGAAACTTGCGCTTTCCAGCGACGGCAAGATCGGCATGGAAGGCGAGGGGCAAGTCTCGATCACCGGCGACATCGCCCGGCGCGAAGTCTATCTGATGCGGGCCGAAGCCGACGGCATATTGATCGGCATCGGCACGGCGCTGGAGGACGATCCGGCGCTGACGGTGCGGTTGCCAGGTCTGGAGAACCGTTCGCCGGCGCGCATCGTGCTCGACCGGCAGATCAGGCTGCCGGAAACGTCGAAGCTGGTCGCCGGCGTCAACCGGGTTCCGCTCTATGTCGCCGCCTGCGCCGAAGCCGACCCATACCGGCGGGCCGCGCTCGAACGCGCCGGCGTGCGCTTCATCGGCACCGAGACGTATGAAGGCGATATCGCGCTGCCGGAACTGCTCGAGGATCTGGCCGCGCTCGGCATGGCGAGCGTGCTGGTCGAGGGCGGCGCCAAGGTGGCCAAGGCCTTCCTCGCCGAAGGGCTGGTCGACCGCATCGTGCTGTTCCAGGGGCAGGAGCCGATCGGCAAGGGCGGTATTGCATCGCCCATCGACGCCGACCATATCCCGGCAGGATTTCGCAAATTGCGCGACATGCGTTTCGGCGAAGACAGCTACGCGGAGTGGATAAGGGACATCTGATGTTTACCGGGATTGTCACCGATGTCGGCACCGTCGCTGCCGTGAAGCCGCTGAGAGAGGGCGTCGGCCTGCGCATCGACACCGCCTATGACCCGCAGACGATCACCGTTGGTGCTTCGATTTCCTGCGGCGGCGTCTGCCTGACGGTGACGGCGCTGCCGGAAAGCGGCGCCAATGCGCGCTGGTTCGAGGTCGAGGCCTGGGAAGAAGCGCTCAGGCTGACGACGGCCATGGACTGGAAATCCGGCACGAGGGTCAATCTGGAGCGGGCGCTGAAGATCGGCGACGAACTCGGTGGTCACATCGTGTCTGGCCATGTCGACGGCATGGCCGAGATCGTGGCGCGCAAGGAGGAAGGCGACGCCGTGCGCTTCACGCTGGACGCCCCGCGTGACTTGGCCAAATTCATCGCGCCCAAGGGCTCCGTCGCGCTCGACGGCACCTCGCTCACCGTAAACAAGGTCGAAGGCACGCGCTTCGACGTGTTGCTGATCCATCACTCGCTGACCGTGACCACCTGGGGCGAACGCCAGGTCGGCGACCGGGTGAATCTCGAGATCGATACCATGGCCCGCTACGCGGCACGCTTGGTGGAGGCGGCGAAAGAGGGCTTTGAGCCGCCCTCGGAAATTTGACGCAGTCCGACTCTCTGACAAAGCTTGCGAACGCGGCTGCTTCGGCCTAAGTCACCGGCGATCCCGGAGACATCTATGGCTGGCACATCCCAACACGGCAAAGCGTTCATTCGCCCGAAGAAGAAGGCCCACCTTCTTATCATCGAGGCACGCTTCCATGACGATCTTGCCGATGCGCTGCTCGAAGGCGCGACAAGCGCGCTCGAGGAAGCGGGCGCGACATACGACGTCGTCACCGTCCCGGGCTCGCTCGAGATTCCCGCGGTGATTTCCTTCGCGCTTGACGGCGCGGCCGAAGGCGGGCCGAGCTATGACGGTTTTGTCGCCCTTGGTACCATCGTGCGCGGTGACACCTATCATTTCGACATCGTCGCCAATGAATCGAGCCGCGCCCTGATGGACTTGTCCGTGCAGGAAGCGGTCTGCATCGGCAACGGCATCCTGACCACCGAAAATGACGAACAGGCCTGGACGCGGGCCAAACGGTCGGAAGGCGACAAGGGCGGCTTTGCCGCGCGTGCGGCGCTGACTATGATTGCCCTCAAGCAACAATTGGGAGAGCGATCGTGAGCGGGCCCGCGTCACCCGGCCAGACCGCAGCACGCCACGCCAACAAGCGCGGTGCTGCCCGTCTGGCCGCCGTGCAGGCGCTCTATCAGATGGATGTGGCCGGCAGCGGCGTCTTCGAAATCACCGCCGAATATGAGGCGTTCAGGCTCGGCAAGGAAGTCGACGGCGCGCTCTATCGCGAGGCGGACGCACAATGGTTTCGCGCCATCCTCGCCGGCGTCGTCGAGAACCAGAAGACCATCGATCCGATCATCCGCCAGGCGCTGACCGAGGACTGGCCGCTGTCCAGGCTCGATTCGACGCTGCGCGCCATATTGCGCGCCGGCGTCTACGAACTGATGAAGCGAGAGGATGTGCCGGTGGCTGTGATCGTTTCGGAATATGTCGACATCGCCAAGGCGTTTTACGAAGAAGACGAGCCGAAGCTGGTCAATGCGGTGCTCGATCGCGTGTCGCGCCGGGTGCGCGGCGAAGGGCGTGGCAAGGACGCTTCATGACGGCCGTCGCTATCGCCGAGGCTGGCAGGGAAGCGCGCCGCACGGCGCTCATCCTTGCCGCTTCGCAGGCGATTATCGGTTCGGCCGCACCCATCGCCATTTCCGTGGGCGGGTTGGCCGGACATTATCTGCTCGGCTCCGACAAGTCGCTGGCGACCGCACCGATCACCGGCTTCAACGTCGGCGTGGCGCTCGGCGCCTTGCCGGCCGCCGCCATCATCCGCCGGCTCGGCCAGCGCGACGGCTTCATGACCGGCACGATCGTCACTGCGCTCGGTGGTCTGATCGCCACGCTGGCGCTGTTTCAAGCCAGCTTTTGGCTCTTCGCCTTCGGCCTGCTGGTGATCGGCATCGGCGGTGCCTTCGTCCAGCAATTCCGCTTCGCCGCCGCCGACAACGCGCCATCTGAATTCAAGGCGCGCGCCATCTCCTTCGTGCTGGCCGGCGGCATCGTCACCGCCATCCTTGGCCCGCAGATCGTTATCTTCACCCGCGAATTGTTTGCGCCGGTGATGTTTGCCGGCTCGTTTGCGTCTATCCTGGTGCTGGCGGCGGTCGGCGCTGCCATCCTGTCGCTCCTGCGCATCCCTCCCAAGGCGACGGGCAAAGCGGAAATCACCGACAGCGACGCGCGGCCGCTCTCCGAGATCGTCACAAGGCCGCGCTTCGTTGCGGCGCTGTTTTGTGCCGTCGGCAGCTACGCGCTGATGAGCTTCGTCATGACCGGCGCGCCGCTCGCCATGGTCGGCTGCGGCCTTTCGACGGACGACGCCACGCTCGGCATATCCTGGCATGTTATGGCGATGTTCGCGCCGAGCTTCTTCACCGGCTCGCTGATCTATCGCTTCGGCGCCGAACGGATCGTCGCAACCGGACTTGTGTTGCTCGTCGGCTGCGCCGTGGTGGCGCTGTCGGGCTTGGCGTTGTGGCAGTTCTGGACGGCGCTGATCCTGCTCGGCCTCGGCTGGAATTTCGGTTTCATCGGCGCTACCGCCATGGTCGCCGACAGCTACCGGCCATCCGAAAAGGGCAAGGTCCAGGGCTTTCACGATTTCGTCCTGTTCGGCTCCGTCGCTTTCGCCTCGCTGATGTCGGGCGCCGTCTACAACGCCTGGGGCTGGGAGATGCTGAACTGGATCATCTTCCCGGTGACGGTGCTGTGCTTCGTGGCACTGGGTGTGTTGAAGATGACAAGCGCGCGGCCGACCAGCGCATGACCCCGAACCGGAGGTTCGCTTCGGCGAAATCGGAACCGATTTCGCTGGGCATCATGCGCAAAATTAAAAGTGCTACAGCGTCCTTTGCGCGTCCAAGCGGACGCGCGGCGCTGTAGTGACATGACGCTGTCGGGACGAGGCAGCCGCGAGCTCACCCGCTTCCGAACAAAATTATTGCGCCCATCCCCCTTCTTATGAAACCGTGTACCCCGACGGGGCATTGAAGCCATGCTCATATGCGGCAGCCGCAGTCCGGTTTTCAGCAAGGGATTTGTGAAATGTTTTCAGTCAAGGTTTTGGCCGGCGCCGCTCTGGCGCTCGGCATCACCGCAGCCTCGGCGAGCGCTCAGGTGGTCGTGTCGTCGAAAATCGACACTGAGGGCGGTGTGCTCGGCAACATCATCCAACTCGTGCTGAACGCCAACGACATCCAGACCACCAACCGTATCCAGCTCGGCGGCACTCCTGTGGTGCGCAAGGCGATCACCGCCGGCGAGATCGACATCTATCCGGAATACACCGGCAATGCCGCCTTCTTCTTCGAAAAGGCCGACGATCCCGTGTGGAAGGATGCCGCCAAGGGCTATGAAACGGCCAAGAAGCTTGACTACGACGCCAACAAGATCGTCTGGCTGTCGCCGTCACCGGCCAATAACACCTGGGCGATTGCACTGCGCAAGGATGTCGCCGAGACCAACAAGCTGGCGACGCTGTCCGACTTCGGCAAATATGTCTCCGGCGGCGGCCAGGTGGTGCTGGCGGCCTCGGCCGAATTCGTCAATTCGGCTGCCGCGCTGCCGGCGTTCCAGACCACCTATGGCTTCACGCTCAAGCCGGACCAGCTGATCACGCTGTCCGGCGGCGATACGGCGGCGACCATCGCCGCTGCGGCGAACCAGACCAGCGGCGCCAACGCTGCCATGGTCTACGGCACCGATGGCGGCATCGCGCCGTCCGGCCTGGTCGTGCTCGAAGACGACAAGGGCGTGCAGCCGGTCTATCAGCCGGCGCCGATCATCCGCGAGGCGGTACTGAAGGAACATCCCGAAATCGAGACGCTGCTGAAGCCGGTCTTCGCCAAGCTCGATCTCGTTACCCTGCAGGAACTGAACGGCCGCGTGCAGGTCGGCGGCGAGCCGGTCAAAGGCGTCGCCGAAGACTTTTTGAAGAAGAACGGGTTTTTGAAGTAGGCCGTTCCTGAAATCGTGACATCGGTGCGCGGCGCCCCCCTCTGGCCTGCCGGCCATCTCCCCCTCAAGGGGGGAGATCGGATGTCGCGACGGCTGTCGCCACCTTTCAGCTGTGCAAGATGTATACCGGCGCTGACGCTGCCAATCTCTCCCCTTGAGGGGGAGATGTCCGGCAGGACAGAGGGGGGCGCGACGGAGCGCGACGGTCCTGACGTCAGATCCTCAAGTCGCCGCGATCGCACATGCAAGTCATGACAGTCCGCTTCGACAAGCTCGGCGTGGTCATTGCCGCGATCGTTGCCTATGCGGCGTTCGCAGCACCCTTCGCCACCTTCCGCGCCAACCGCATCGTGCCCGGCGAGGCGCGCTCGACCCTTGATTCCTTGCCGGCGGCGGTCGGCCCATTGCTGCTGGCAATCCTCGTCATCGCGGCAATCATCGCGCTCTTGAAAACGCCGCTCGTCCTGCGCCTTGCGGCTAGCGTGATCGCGCTTGCAGCCCTTGCCATCCTGATCGGCGTCGCCGGCAGCTTCCTGACGCCTGAGGGTAATACGTTCGCGCGCATTTCGCCCGCCTCGGGTTTCTGGCTGCTCATCTTCGCCTTTACACTTTTGCTCGCCGATGTGCTGACGCGATTGAATCTGTCACCATGGGCACGCCTCGGCGTGCTCGTCATAGCTGCGCTGGCAATCGGCCTGCTTTTGGCTTCGGGAAGTTGGAACAGCCTGTCGATCCTCAAGGAATATGCCAACCGCGCCGACAGTTTCTGGGCGGAGGGCTCCAAGCATGTGACGCTGGCGCTGGGCTCGCTGGCGGCGGCGGTGGTCGTTGGTCTGCCGATCGGCATTCTCTGCCACCGCGTCGACAAATTTCGCGCCGGCGTGCTGAATGTGCTCAATATCATCCAGACCATTCCTTCCATCGCGCTGTTCGGCCTGCTGATCGCGCCGCTCGGCTGGGTCGCCACGCATGTGCCGGGAGCGGCGGCGCTTGGCATTCGCGGCATCGGCACCGCCCCCGCCTTCGTCGCGCTGTTCCTATATTCGCTGCTGCCGGTCGTGGCCAACACCGTGGTCGGCCTTGCCGGCGTGCCGCGCGCCGCCAACGACGCCGCCCGCGGCGTGGGCATGACCGACCGCCAGCGCCTGTTCGGCGTCGAATTTCCACTTGCCTTCGCGGTGATCCTCACCGGCATCCGCATCGTGCTGGTCCAGAACATCGGCCTCGCCACCATTGCCGCGCTGATCGGTGGCGGCGGCTTCGGTGTGTTCGTGTTCCAGGGCGTCGGCCAGACGGCCATGGACCTGGTGCTGCTCGGCGCCGTGCCGACGGTGGCGATGGCCTTTGCTGCCGCCATCATCCTCGATGCGGTCATCGAAATGACCTCCACCAAGAGACGCGAGGCACAACCGGCATGATCGAGGTCGAAGGCATTACCAAGCGCTATGACGCGACAACAGTGGTCGACGACGTGTCGATGGTGATCGAACCGCACACCATCGCCGTGATTGTTGGCACTTCCGGCTCCGGCAAAACGACGCTGCTTCGCATGATCAACCGGCTGGTCGAGCCGACCTCGGGCGTCATCAAGCTAGACGGCGCCGACAACCGTTCGCTGCCCGGCTACGAGCTGCGCCGCAGCATCGGCTACGCCATCCAGGGCCACGGCCTGTTTCCGCATCGCACGGTGGCGCAGAACATCGCCACCGTGCCGGTGCTGCTCGGCTGGGATGCGGCCCGCATCAAGCGCCGTGTCGATGAGTTGATGACGCTCTACCAGCTCGATCCCGAGGCGTTCGGGCCCCGCTATCCGCACGAGCTTTCCGGTGGCCAGCAGCAGCGCGTCGGCGTTGCCCGGGCGCTTGCCGCCGAGCCGAACGTGCTGTTGATGGACGAGCCGTTCGGCGCACTCGATCCGATCATCCGCAACAAGGCGCAGGAGGATCTTCTGGCGATCCAGAAGCGCTTTGGCACCACCATCATCCTCGTCACCCATGATATGGAGGAGGCGGTGCATATGGGCGATAAGATCGCGGTGATGGATGCCGGCAAGCTGGTGCAATATGCCAAGCCCGCCGAGATCCTGGCGAAGCCGGCCAGCGCCTTCGTCGAGACACTGGTCGGCGCCAGCGAAAAACCGTTCAGACTGCTGTCGCTCGGCCGCGTGCGCGACGCGGTGGAGACGGGCACCGCCGAAGGCGAGGCGATCCCCGACGACGCCAGCCAGCGCGATGCGCTGGCTGAACTCCTCTGGTCGGGACGCTCGGCGCTGCCGGTGAAAGGCGCCGACGGCAAGCCGCTCGGCCGCGTGACGGTGGACGGGCTGGTGAAACGCGCGGCGAGGCCGGCGTGAAAGAGGCCGGTGTAAAAGCCTGGCTTCCGTCGCTGCTCAGGCTTGTCCTGGTGGTGTTGCTGGTTGCGTTCGTGACCAATCCCGGCTGGTTCGAACCGCTGCTGAAGCCGCTGACCGAGAACAACGCGCCGGCAATCTACAATCAGGGCAGCCTTTTGACGTTGACGCTGCTGCATCTGAGGACCGTGCTGATCGCGACGGTGGCGGCGACCATCGTTGCCGTGGCGCTCGCCATCCTGGTCACCCGACCGGCCGGCGTCGAATTCCTGCCGCTGTCGCGCAGCCTGGTCAATATCGGCCAGACCTTTCCGCCGGTGGCGGTGCTGGCGCTGGCCGTGCCGGCTGTCGGCTTTGGCGAGAGGCCGACACTGATCGCGCTGTTTCTCTACGGCCTTCTGCCGATCTTCGAGAACGCGCTGACCGGGCTGACGACGCTGCCGGCCAATGTGGTCGAGGCGGCGCGCGGCGCCGGCATGACCGGCTGGCAAAGGCTGGTCAAGGTCGAGCTGCCGCTCAGCGCGCCGATCATCCTCGGCGGTATCCGGCTGTCGGTGGTCATCAGCCTCGCCACCGCGACGATCGGCTCGACCGTGGCGGCCAGGACGCTGGGCGAGGTGATCATCGCCGGTCTGTTGTCGAACAACCTCGCCTTCGTCCTGCAGGGCGGCCTGATCGTTGCCGCCCTTGCCGTGCTAATCTATGACGGGCTGTCGGCGATCGAGCGCTACACCGCGCGCCGCATGGGGCAGGAGACGGCGTAGCCGATAAATCAGCTCAGATATCGCCTTGCTTATCTCGGCGGGAAACAGTGATTTCCATGACCCGACCGGGTTCTGAAGTGAAAGATTGCGTCTCTACCGAGAGGCTTTGGGCGAAAGCCGGGCAAAAACCGAACAATATCTTGACGTTCGCACCCCTGTTTCGCATAAGCCGGTGCGAAGGGAGCGGATTCCGCGCGCGGAATCCGCTCCCCGTCTCAACGGCCCAGGGAGGGGTTCTTTTGGGTCATCAATCGAGGAAAATCCGGCAATGACCATAATTTCAGCTGTCATCGCCTGCGGTCTGCTTTCAGTCCTTTACGCCATCTGGGCGACAAAATCGGTCCTCGCGGCCGATCAGGGCAACGCACGCATGCAGGAAATTTCCGCGGCCATCCGCGAAGGCGCGCAAGCCTATCTGGCGCGCCAGTACACCACCATCGCCATTGTCGGCGTCGTGGTCCTGCTGCTCGCGTGGTGGCTGCTTTCGATCACCGCCGCCATCGGGTTCCTGATCGGCGCCGTTCTGTCGGGCGCAGCCGGCTTCATCGGCATGCACGTCTCGGTGCGCGCCAATGTGCGCACCGCGCAGGCGGCTTCCAACAGCCTCGCTGCCGGCCTCGAGATCGCCTTCAAGTCGGGCGCCATCACCGGCATGCTGGTCGCCGGCCTGGCCTTGCTCGGCGTCTCGATCTACTACCTGATCCTCACCCAATTCATGGGCCTTCAGCCCAACGACCGTGTCGTCATCGACTCGCTGGTTTCGCTCGGCTTCGGCGCCTCGCTGATCTCGATCTTCGCCCGTCTCGGCGGCGGCATCTTCACCAAGGGCGCCGACGTCGGCGGCGATCTCGTCGGCAAGGTCGAAGCCGGCATTCCCGAAGACGATCCACGCAATCCGGCCACCATCGCCGACAATGTCGGCGACAATGTCGGCGACTGCGCCGGCATTGTCGGCGACATTGTCGGCGATGGTGGCCGGATTGCGTGGATCGTCTTCGGG
>NZ_RZSU01000174.1:0-9115 GCF_003997585.1 Mesorhizobium sp. M5C.F.Cr.IN.023.01.1.1
GAGACAGGATCGGAACGCTTGTCGGCGTGATCGCGGGCTATCGCGGCGGCTGGATCGGCGCGGCGCTGATGCGCACGGTCGATGGCTTCCTGTCTTTCCCGTCAATCTTCCTGCTGCTCGCTTTGGCCGCGGCACTGAAGCCGAGCCCGGCCATGGTCACGGTGATCATCGCGGTCACCAGTTGGATGGAAGTGGCTCGAATTGTCGAGGCCGAGGTCCGCTCTCTGCGCGAGCGCGAGTTCGTCCTGGCTGGGCGCATGCTGGGTTTAAGCGGAGCGCATATCATGTTCCGCGAGATCCTGCCCAACGCCATGGGACCGATCATCGTGGCCGCCACGTTGACGGTCGCGCACGCGATACTTCTGGAAGCCTATATCAGCTTCCTGGGCTATGGCATTCAGCCGCCGCTGGCCAGCTGGGGCAACATGCTGGAGGGCGCCCAGCAGTATCTGTCGAGCGCGCCCTGGCTGGCGATCATCCCCGGGGCCGCGATCACCATCGCGGTTACCAGCTTCAACTTCATCGGGGACGGGCTGCGCGATGCGCTCGACGTGCGAGATGACCGTGTCTGATCTCGCCGGCGAACGCGACCCACTGCCGATCCCTAGAACGCAACGGAAAGTTACGTTCGTGAATGAGCCCAAAGTCCCCGACAAGAATACGCCCTACTGGTGGGAGGAGGCGCCCGTCAGGCCGCTGCCGCCGCAGCCCCTGGCCAAGACGCTGGACGTGGCGATCGTCGGCGCCGGCTATGCCGGCCTGTCGGCCGGGCTGGTGCTGGCGCGGGAAGGGCGTTCGGTTGCCGCCTTCGATGCGATGAATCCGGGCGAAGGGGCCTCGTCACGCAATGGCGGCATTACGAGCGGAAGCATTCGGCCGGATTATGCCACCATCGCCCGACGGTTCGGCGAAGAAAAGGCCAAGGCGATCGAGGCCGAAGGCAAGATCGCCCGGGAGTTCCTGTACGATTTCATCAAGACGGAAGCACTCGACTGCGACTTCCGGCTGGTCGGCCGGTTCACGGGTGCCATAGGATATAACCAGTACGAGAAGATGGCCCGCGGCGCCGAAGGGCTGGCGAAGAGGCTGGGGATCGAATCTTACGCCGTTCCGCATGCCGAGCAGCGAAACTACATAGGCACCGACTTCTACCGCGGCGGCACGGTGCGGATGGACATCGGCGGCCTGCACCCCGCCAAGTTCCATGCCGAGCTGCTGCGGGTGGCGCTCGCCTCCGGACTGACGGTGCATTCAAACACGCCGGTGACCTCGATCGAAAGGGATGGCTCCGGGTTCCGTGTCGCGACTTCGGCCGGGACCGTGCAGGCGCGCCAGGTGTTGGTCTGCACAAACGGCTATACGGACGGCGCCAATCCCTTCCTGCGCCGCCGCCTGGTGCCGGTCCGCAGCCGGATCATCGTCACCGAGGAGCTTCCGCCTGAATTGATGGCGCGGCTTATGCCCAAGCTGATGATGATGGGCGAGAACCGGGAGCTGGGCTTCTACTATCGTCCTTCACCCGACGGCATGCGCATTCTGCTCGGCGGGCGAGACAGCTCCCGCGGCAACAGCGATCCGACAGCCCCGACGCTCCGCCTGCGCAACGGGCTGGTCGAGATTTTCCCGGAGCTGGAGAAGGTTCGCTTTTCGTACAGCTGGTTCGGCAACGTGGCCATGAACCGCGACATGCTGCCCCGCATTTTTGAAAAGGATGACATCGTCTATGCCACCGGCTTTTGCGGTTCGGGCGTGGTCTGGGCACCGTGGGTCGGCACGCGTGCCGCCTACAAGCTGATGGGTCGCGCGCAAGACGCCGGCACGGCTTTCGACTTCCGACCGCCAACTTCCATCCCTTTCTATAGGGGCGATCCCTGGTTCTTGCCGGCGATCATCAAGGGTTACGCACTGCAGGACAAGATCGCCTGGTTGCGTGCCCGGCGCTGAGAAGACGAAGGGTCGGTCAGCCCGACCGCAAGATATCGTGACGATAGCCACATGGCTGCGTCCCCAAGGAAGAGTTTCCGATGCACTACATATCCACGCGGGGCCATCCCGAGCGCAAGGCGTTTTGCGAGATCCTACTCGAAGGTCTCGCGCCGGATGGCGGGCTCTATGTGCCCGAGACCTACCCGCTTGTAGATGGCGCCATGCTGGACCGGTGGCGCGGCGTGTCCTACGCCGAACTCGCCGTCGAGATCCTGTCGCTCTTCATCGACGATATCCCACACGCCGACCTGACCGCGATTTGCGAAAAGACCTACACGGCGCAAAACTTCGGAACTCCCAACATAGCTCCCGTTCGGCATCTCGAGTCGGGTGTCCACGTTCTGGAACTGTCGAACGGCCCGACGCTGGCGTTCAAGGACATGGCCATGCAGCTGCTCGGCAACCTGCTCGAGTACGAGCTGGCACGTCGGGACGAGGAACTCAACATTCTTGGGGCCACCAGCGGCGACACCGGCAGCGCGGCCGAATACGCGATGCGCGGCAAGAAGGGCGTGCGTGTCTTCATGATGTCGCCGCATGGACGGATGAGCGCCTTTCAGCAGGCCCAGATGTTCAGCCTCCAGGACGACAACATCCACAACCTCGCCATCGAAGGTGTGTTCGACGATTGTCAGGACATCGTGAAAGCGGTGTGTGGCGATGCCGACTTCAAGCGGCGTCACCGGATCGGTGCCGTCAATTCCATCAACTGGGCGCGACTGCTCGCGCAGGTTGTCTATTACTTCCACGGCTACTTTCAAGTCGCCAGGAACGGCGCGACCCGCGTCGCCTTCACCGTTCCTTCGGGCAACTTCGGCAACGTCTGCGCCGGTCACGTCGCGCGGATGATGGGACTCCCGATATCCAGTCTCGTCGTGGCGACGAACGAGAACGATGTTCTGGATGAGTTCTTCCGCACCGGTGTCTATCGCGTGCGCGGGCGTGCCGACACGTTCGAGACCTCAAGCCCGTCCATGGACATCTCCAAGGCGTCAAATCTCGAGCGTTTTGTGTTCGACCTGATCGGCCGCGACGCGAGCCGGACGAGATCGCTGTTCGACGATCAGTTGCGGCAAAGCGGGTCATTCGATCTCAGCGGGGATCCCGCTTTTTCCCACGGCGCGGACCGTTTTGGCTTTCGCAGCGGCAAGAGCACCCATGCCGACCGGCTGGCGACGATCCGTGACACTTGGGAGCGTTCCGGCACGCTCATTGATCCGCACACGGCCGATGGCCTGAAGGTGGCGCGCAAGCACGCCGATCCGGAGACGCCGATGATCGTGCTCGAAACCGCGCTGCCGGTGAAATTTGCCGAGACTATCCAGCAAGCTCTGGGCCGCGAGCCCGACCGTCCGCAGCGGTTCGAGGGCATAGAGGACTTGCCGAAACGGTTCAATGTCCTTCCCGTCGATGCGCAAGCCGTCAAGAGCTACATCTCCGAGACCCTGCAGGGCGCAGGCTAGAGAAAACGCCGCGTCGGGAGCTGTTTCTTCATGGCCGTGTACACAGAACTCTCGGACGGCGAGGTCGCGGCGTTCTTTCGGGCGCTGGGACTGGGCCGGCCGCGTTCCGTTCGCGGCATCACGAGCGGGATCGAGAACACCAACTATTTCGTCGATTCCGACACCGGCGCGTATGTGCTCACGCTATTCGAGCGGCTTACAAGCAAGCAATTGCCCTTCTATCTCCATCTCACGAAGCACCTCGCAGAGCGGGGCCTGCCGGTTCCGAACCCGGTCGCCAACGGCGATGGCGAAATCCTTCACGCGCTGAAGGGCCGGCCTGCCGTCGTCGTCGACCGGCTTGCGGGCGAGAGCGTGACAGCACCAGGCGACGCGCATTGTCACTCGATCGGCGAGTTCCTGGCGCGGATGCACGTGGCCGGGCGCGACTACCCGCGGCATCAGGACAATCCGCGAGGTCTCTCCTGGTGGGACGAGGTGGCGCCGGTGGTCAGCCGCTTCATGTCCGATGCGCAGCGCTCGCTGCTCGCGAGTGAGCTGGCTTTCCAGAAGGAGTTAGCGGCTTCCGCATCCTACGCGTACCTTCCCAGAGGGCCGGTTCACGCCGATCTTTTTCGCGACAACGCATTGTTTGTCGGCGAGCGCCTGACGGGCGTCTTCGATTTCTATTTCGCCGGCTGCGACGCGCTTCTGTTCGATATCGCTGTGTGCCTGAACGACTGGTGCGTCGAAGGCTGCACCGGTCGTCAGCACGAAACGCGAACCGCCGCATTGCTAGCCGGCTATGAATCGGTGCGCGTCCTTGCTCCGGCCGAACGCAGATTGCTTCCGGCAATGCAGCGCGCCGGAGCATTTCGCTTCTGGCTTTCGCGTCTCTGGGATCTGCACCTGCCTCGCGAGGCCGCGCTGCTCAATGCACACGATCCCAGCCACTTCGAGCGCATCCTTCGCGTGCTTCGTGGAGAGAACACAACACGGGAGTTAGAGGCGTTATGGCGATGACCCTGGAAGGCCACATTCGAGACCTGCTTTCCCAGATGGAGGCAGCCGGCCTCTACAAGTCCGAGCGCGTCATCACTTCGATGCAGTCAGCCGAGATCGAGGTGGCCGGTGGCGATCGTGTGCTGAACTTCTGCGCCAACAACTATCTGGGTCTCGCCGACAGCGCGGAGCTGCGCGAGGCGGCGAAGGCCGCGCTCGACCGCTACGGCTACGGCATGGCCTCGGTACGTTTCATCTGCGGCACGCAGGAGGAGCACAAGCAGCTCGAAGCCCGGATTTCCGCCTTCCTCGGCCTGGAGGACACGATCCTCTACGGCTCCTGCTTCGACGCTAATGGCGGCCTGTTCGAGACGCTGCTCGGCGAGGAAGACGCCATCATCTCGGACGCGCTGAATCACGCCTCGATCATCGACGGCGTGCGGCTCTCCAAGGCAAAGCGCTTCCGCTATGCCAACAATGACATGGCGGCGCTCGAGGAGGAGCTGAGGAAGGCCGAGGGCAGCCGCTTCAAGCTGATCGCCACCGACGGCGTCTTCTCCATGGACGGCATCATCGCCAATTTGAAGGGCGTCTGCGACCTCGCGGAGAAATACGGCGCCATGGTCATGGTCGACGACAGCCACGCCGTCGGCTTCGTCGGCAAGCATGGCCGCGGCTCGGCCGAGCACTGCGGCGTCGAAGGCAGGGTGGACATCATTACCGGCACGCTCGGCAAGGCGCTCGGCGGCGCGTCCGGCGGCTACACTAGCGCGCGGCGCGAGGTAGTGGACTGGCTGCGCCAGCGCTCGCGGCCCTACCTGTTCTCCAACACGCTGATGCCGGCCATCGCCGCCGCGTCGCTGAAAGTCTTCGACATCATGGACCAGGGCGACGCCCTGCGCCAAAAACTCTACGCCAACGCCGACCGCTTCCGCTCGTCCATGACCAAGCTCCGCTTCACGCTGGCCGGCGCCGACCATCCGATTATCCCGGTCATGCTGGGCGACGCGACTCTGGCGCAGCAGATGGCGGAAAGGATGTTGAAGCGCGGCATCTATGTCATCGGCTTTTCGTTCCCCGTCGTGCCTAAGGGCCAGGCGCGCATCCGCACCCAGATGTCGGCCGCGCATTCCACCGCCGACATCGACCGCGCGGTGACGGCGTTCGGCGAGGTGGGCAAGGAACTCGGCATCATTTCCTGAGGAACAATAGAATGTCCAACATGATGCGCGCCCTCGTTAAGGCAAAGGCCGAACCCGGCATCTGGATGGAGCGCGTGCCGATCCCTGAGATCGGCCCCAACGACGTGCTGATCAAGGTGAAGAAGTCGGCCATCTGCGGCACCGACGTGCACATTTACAATTGGGACCAGTGGGCCCAGAAAACCGTGCCTGTCGGCCTCGTCACCGGCCACGAATTCGTCGGCACGGTGGCCGACGTCGGCAAGGCTGTCACCGAATACAAGGTCGGACAGCGCGTCTCGGGCGAGGGACACATCGTTTGCGGCCATTGCCGCAACTGCCGCGCCGGCCGGGGACATCTGTGCCGCAACACGCTGGGCGTCGGCGTCAACCGGCCGGGCTCCTTCGGCGAGTATGTCGCCATCCCGCAGCACAATGTCGTGCCAATCCCGGACGACGTGCCGGACGAGACCGCCGCGATCTTCGACCCGCTCGGCAACGCCGTGCACACCGCTCTCTCCTTCGACCTGGTCGGCGAGGACGTGCTGGTCACCGGCGCCGGCCCGATCGGCATCATGGCGGCGCTGGTGGCGCAGTGCGTCGGCGCGCGGAAAGTCGTCATCACCGACATCAATCCCGTCCGCCTCGACCTCGCCCGCAAGCTGGGCATCCATCACGTCGTCGACGCCTCGAGGGAAAAGCTGCGCGACGTCATGCGCGAGGAGGGCATGAAGGAAGGGTTTGACGTCGGCCTCGAAATGTCTGGCTCGGCCGTCGCCTTCCGCGACATGATCGACACCATGAACAATGGCGGCAAGATCGCCATCCTCGGCATTGCCCCGACTGGCTTCGAGATCGACTGGAACAAGGTCATCTTCAAGATGCTGACGCTGAAAGGCATCTGCGGCCGCGAGATGTTCGAGACGTGGTACAAGATGATCGCGCTGGTGCAGGGCCCGCTCGACGTGTCCGGCCTTATCACCCATCGTATCGGCATCGACGACTACGACGCCGGCTTCGCCGCCATGCGCTCCGGAAACTCCGGCAAGGTGGTCATGGACTGGTAGGGGTTGTGCTTTAGGCGAGACTCCGGGCCTCGCGGCCTTGGCTCTCCGCTTCAAGCGCCAGCCGCCCCCAAGTGGCCACATCCCTCTAGATGTGGCCGAGTTCGGTCACCGTTCGCTCGTTTGTTGCCGTGCCGGTATTAAGCGTGGTGTCCGGTTCGAACAGCACTACCTCGCAGGTATCGTCCAAAGCCACAGGGCAATGCTCGACGCCATGCGGGACGACGATGAACTCGCCCGGGTCGACGATCTCGTCGCGATCACGAAACTTGATGAGCAGGCGTCCCTTGTGCACAAAGAGAAGCTCGTCCTCCTGCGGGTGGAAGTGCCAGACGAATTCGCCTGCGAACTTGGCGAGTTTGACCTGCATGTTGTTGACCTGGCCTGCGACCTTGGGCGACCAGCTATCCGAGAAGTGCTCGAAGGAGCGTGCCAGGTTCTTCTTGTGGAATGGCGAGATGTGCCTGTTGAGCGTGGCGACGTCGCGCAGGATCGTAGCGAGCTGGCTCGACACATCCTTTTCCGGCGCCGGGTATTTGCCATCCAGCGCGGCGGTGCCGATCGTAAAGCCGGCGGCTCCAGCGTCCCTGACCACGGCGATACGCTCAGGCGTGTCGATCGAGCCGGCAACGTAGACCGGCTTGGACACGGTCGCGCAGACCTTCCTGATTAGGGTCGGGACGTCTTCCCTGGAGCGATAGGCAAGCAGGTCGAGACCATGCACGCCGTCGCGCGCGGTCAGCGCCTTGGCGCTCTCGACAATCTCCTCGATCGTGCCTTCGAGCACGCTCGGATGACCGCTGATGCGCCCCGGGAAGGGGAAGTATTGTATGCTGCTGCCGGCGACGATCGGCAGAACGTCGTCAACGCGCGTGCCGCCCAACAGGATGTCGACGCCGATCTCGACCGCAGCCTTCGCGGAGACGATCTCGCTCTCCCAGTCGAGCGAGACGACTTCGAGATAGGAGGTTGCGCCACCCGCCTTGATGGCTTGGTTGAGCGACTTCAACTGGTCGATCGGCAAGCCGAGATCCTTGAAGCCGATATGGCGGACGCCGAGGTTCAGGGCGGCTCGAAGCTGTGTCGGCGCGTCCTCGACCGTCCGGTCGTTGCGTGTGAGCATGAAGATGAAGCGAAGACCCATCAGACCATCCTTTCAAGTTCTTTGGTCTTGGTTTGTGCTGTAACGAGCCGCCGCGCGTATGCGAGCGCGGTCTTGAGACTGCTGGGATCGGCAATACCTTGACCCGCGATATCGAACGCCGTGCCATGATCGGGACTCGTCCGCACGAACGGCAGGCCCAGCGTGATGTTCACGCCCTTTTCGAGGCCGAGATATTTCACCGGGATCAGGCCCTGATCGTGATATTGGGCCACGACGACGTCGAAGCGACCCTGGCGGGCCTGCATGTGGACGGTGTCGCCGGGCCAGGGGCCGCTGGCATCGATGCCCTCGGCCCGCGCCGCCTCGACCGCAGGCCGGATGATCCGGATTTCTTCATCCCCGAAGAGCCCACCTTCGCCGGCATGGGATTGAGCCCCGCGACCGCGATGCGCGGCGCCGCGATGCCGAGGGCCTTGCCGCTTTCATGCGCCAGCCGGATCGCCGACATCTGCGCGTCGAAATCCGCCTTTTCGATGGCGTTGCGCAAGGACGTGTGGATGGTCACGAGAACCGTGCGGATGTCGTCATTGGCCAGCATCATCGCAACGCGCTTCGCGCCGCTATGGTCGGCCAGGATCTCGGTATGTCCGGGATAGCGGATGCCCGCGCATCCCATCGCTTCCTTGTTGATCGGCGCGGTTACAATGCCGCTGACGGTGCCGGCCTTGGCCGCGGAGATCACGGCTATGATTGCGTCGAAGGACGCCTGGCCGGAAATGGCGTTAACGACCCCAAGCGGCGGCAACTCCAGGATTTGGGTCGTTTCGACCACCTCGATGGACCGAGGCTCGAAGCGTGCTTCCTCGGGTCCGGTGACCTGCCTGACCGTTAGGTCAAGGCCAAGACGACGGACGATGTCCCCCATCACGACGCGGCTGCCGATCACGACGGCCCGCTGGTTTCCCCGGGCCAATGCCTTGGCCACGATCTCCGGACCGATGCCGGAGGCGTCGCCCATCGTTATGGCAAGAGGAGCAGATTGGGTCATGGCAAGGCCTGTGCTGGTGTCGCGGCGTTCTGGCGGAGCTCGGCGATTGCGCGCCGAAGCGTGTCACCGTCACCGAAGCCGCCTGCCTTCATGCCGATGAGAAGCTGGCGCCCGTCCCCAAGGAAAGCGCGGCCCACCGGAAAGCCTGGCTCGAACTCCCGCAGGATCTCGAAGATCTCCAGGAGGTCGAGAATGGCTTCCATGGTATCTCCGCCTGTGGCGATCACGACATCATACGGCTGGCGGCGCAGTCGTTCGGCAGCGTCCCGGGCGATACCGTGCAGGAC
>NZ_RZSU01000175.1:0-8946 GCF_003997585.1 Mesorhizobium sp. M5C.F.Cr.IN.023.01.1.1
GTCGGGTTTGAGCCCTCATAGACGCGCTGCTCATGCGCGATGGCTTCGTCGACCGTAAACCGAGTTTCTGCGGATTGCATCGTAGACGGTTTCCCCTTCCGGTGTTTCCATGCCGCGTGAGAATACTCGTGCGTGTGCCTATCCATCCATCGCATGGAGAACAGACCAGGGGAAATTCGGAAAGTTATTTAGGGCGGCGATTGATTATGCAATCGGTAGCGCTGGTCCCCCCAATTGCCGTCCCGACCAACGAGAGTTTGCAGTAGCCGATGGAGACTGCGATTTCATCCCGCCGTCTCTGCTTATGCGGCTATATGCCAGTCCCTTAGCGCGAACACGGCGATACCACATGAGCCGGCGGGGCACGAATATGGCCGATCTCCCGGAGCACGGTACTAGCGTCTGATTTGAGCTCGTTGCACGTTGGGGTGGAAAGCACCTTTCTGCACGTCTACGGCGCGCGCAAGTGGCTGAAGGAGAAACATGACGCCAGATCCCGCCGTAGCTGGCGAAAGCTACATCTGGCACTGGATCCCGATATCGGCGAGATCATCGCCCATATCCTGACGGATCACGGATGAGACTGATGATGTCTCTCACGTTGAGCCACTATGCCAGATTAACGTCGGCGAATAGATGGCGCAACCACGGGTAAAGCTGTCAAATGGAGGCGATGAGGCCGACTGCCCCATCCCTGTCCTGGATATCGGCAGGATGGACCATCAGCCTGACCAGGTGCCCCTCGGTGTCGGTGATGATATGGCGCTTGCGGCCTTTGATCTTCTTGCTGGCGTCGTAGCCACGCAAACCGGCAACGTCCGTGGCCTTTGCCGATTGGCTATCGATGATGCCGGCGCTCGGGCTCGCCTCGCGAGCGAGGGCCAGGCGTGCCGCAGCCACCAGGTGGAAGTTGATGGTCTTCCACAGCCCATTGTCTCGCCAGGCATAGAAATAGCGTTGAACCGTCGAAACCGGCGGGAAGCGGTCCGGCAATGCCCGCCACTGGCAGCCCGTCCAGGCGATATAGAGGAGCGCGTCCACGACTGCCCGCAGCTCGGTCGTCCGCGGTCGTCCTGTCGCCTTCGCTCCAGGCATGAACGGCTCGATCAACGCCCATTCCCTGTCCGTCAACGCATTTGGCGTGTCAGCCTGACCCGGACAACTTTGAGCCCGAAGCGCAGTTTACTGAGCATCACTGAGGCGGACGGCGCAACTCCAAGAACTGATAGTTTGTTCCATCAACGACAACCGGCCCAAGGCAGGTAAAGCCCAGTCGAGTTCTCGCTCTGAGAGACCGAATATTCGTCGGGCGTATGAAACAGACCAACCGACCGATAGGTTGGCTTGCGAAGGCGAATTCAATCACTGGCTTAGCGCTTTCCGGCCCAATCCCCTGACCGCACCGGGCTCCGAACAAGCAGGTTCCGGTTTCAATGGCGTTGTCATCGAAGCGGCGCAGCCCGGACCGCCCCACGAAGCGCAAGTCGCCATTGTCCTCTCGTTCATAGACCATCCAGAATCCATAGCCGTAAGTTTCCCACTCATGAAGATATAGGGACAGCCGCGCATCAGACATTTCCCGCGTTGGCGGAATTCCCTCCATCGTCAATTCGACTACTAGCGGATCACAGTGCAGGCGATGCAGGGCGTCGGCGTCCCAAGGACGTATTGGGCGCATGAACAAACGTTCTGTTTCCAGATTCATTTTGAAATTGCATCCTTCGTTCCATTCATCGCGGCTACCCGCGACATGGATACCGGTCGGCGGCTCTCGCCGCCTCACACCGAAGGAGCTCAAAACCCGTGCCAATTTGGCTGATAGGATCGAAGAACAATTTTGTGATTCTACTCAGCTAGTTAGCCTGAAGCAAATGGGTAAACAAGCCTGTCCCACGGACACGACAAACCCAGCGGCGCGATCTACGGTTTTGTCGTTTACGTCCCACGATCTCGGATACGCGACATAGCTGTTTTAGAGCCATCACGTCGTTTTAAAATGCTTTTCTCAATTGGCACGAAGCATGCTCAGTTTTATGCAAGCCCCATAGCGGAGGAGAAAGCTTTGTCGCAAACTGATTGGCAACGTCGATCCGCTCTCACTGTGCGCAACACTCCCGTCTTTATTGAGTATGCGGGAATCCGCATTTCCGGCAAGCACGCTATCAAGGGTTGATCGATGACGGCCGTGCGGAAAAAGATCGGACCATCCTTTTTGAAAAGGGACGACCATGTCAGTAGGGCTGTCGTCGATTTCGTCAGATGTTCATATCTTGGCCGCGACAACCATCCTGACGTGACCGCGGGCGCCCGCCCGGGAGCACGCTCTCATTATCGCAATCGAATAACCAAAACCGCGCGATCATAACTTTCAGCAAAGGGCTGGGAAAATGACATCGGTTAGAGTGGCGATATCCAAAGAAGAGGATATGAGGTGAAAGCCAACCTTACGATTTGCCTTTGTAAACGAGCGGAAGTCTCGCTAGCAGTGTCCGCGGCCCCGGTGATAGCGCAGGTTCCTCATTGGAGTTCGAAACTATGTCGCTGACACAAGACATTGCCAATACGGTCGCTCGCCTCACATACGATGAACTGCCGGCGCCAGTAGTCGACAAGGCGAAGCTTCTCATCCTCGACCATGTCGGCTGCATGATCGCGGGAAGCACGAGCCGCGGGGCGAGACAATTGACGCCCTATCTCGCGCGTACCGACTCCGGTGGTCCCAGTACCGTTTTCGGCACGTCACTACGCTTCCATCCTGCCAATGCCGCTCATGCCAATGGCCATAGCGCCAGCATGCTTAGTCTGGATGATTCCTATGTCCTTTTCGGGCATCCCGGCAACTCCATTATTCCGGCTGCGATCGCCGTTGCCGAAGAGATAGACAGCTCCGGCAAGGCGCTGATCGCCGCGATTGTCGGTGGCTATGAAATGTCGCTGCGCCTGGGCACAGCCATGCGGCCTACCGAAGACCGCAACCGCCACGTCAGCGGTCTTGCGACTTGGCAGATTTTCGGCGCTTGCACGGCAGCAAGCCTGTTGCATCGGTTAAGCGCCGAGCAAATCGCCGATGCTTATGGGCTGGCGCCGATGCATGCTCCGCTCCCCTTTGGGCAAAAATTCTATTCCCGGCCAATATGCTTTTTGAAGAACAATTACGGATGGGCGAACAAGGGGGCCATCACTGCGGTGGACCTTGTACGAGAAGGTTTTCACGCGAACCGCACGATCTTCGACGGTGCTGACGGCTTCTGGATTATGGCCGGTTCTGACCGCTTTGAACCCCAGAACATGCTTGACCAATGGGGAGAACGGTACTTCACCCTTGAGACCGGCTTCAAACCTTATGGCGTCTGCCGCTGGATTCACACTACGATCGACTGCCTGCGCTCGCTGCAGAAAAGCCATTGTTTCGGCCATGCCGACATCAGGGGCATTCATGTCGAAACCGTGAGCGAGTTCGTTCGCGACTTTAATGGACCTTGGCCGCAATCCACCATCGAGGCGGTGTTTCATATCCCCTATGCGCTCGCACTCGAACTGCACGACAAGTCCTCCGCGACCGGCCTCCGCGAAGACGACCTGACTGACGAAGGTATAAAACAAACCGCGGCACGGATCAGCCTTTCAACGCTCGCCGGTGCCGATGAGGTATTCTATGCGGAAAGGCTCCTGCCGGCCCGTGTCAGCGTCAGCCTTCGGAACGGCAAAACGCTTTCCGCCCAGGCCGCGGTTCCAACCGGCGCCACCGGCGGGCCCGCTTTTGGACAGGCGGAAGTGGAAGCGAAGTTCCTCATGCTCGCTAGCCCCGTCATTGGCGCTATCAATGCCGCGCGCCTGAAGGAGACCCTCCTCGAATTGGAGGGCCTCTTCGTCCGCGACGCACTGAAGCCTTGCGCCATGACGTGATCTCCCCGCGGGGTGCACCGTCGTGAACCAGGCCGCGCCCCCTTCTTCACACCGACGAACCAATCAGGATGAAGTTGCAATGTCCACTCAGAGTATTGTTCGACCGAAACTCGTTCAGAATGCATTCGACAGGTTCTACGCCGGCTCACGCGGAGCCCCGGGCACATTCAAGGTATCGCATGGGAAGGGTATCTTCTTCTGGGATACCAACGGCAAGCGCTATCTGGAGGGTTCATCCGGCGCGCTCGTTGTCAACCTCGGCCATGGGAACGAGCGCGTCCGCGATGCGATGATCGACCAGGCCAATCGCATCAGCTATGCCTCGTTTTATAGTGAATCAACCGATACGCTCTGCAGGATGATCGCGGACCTCGCGGGCCCTGGGTTCGATCAGGCTTTTCCCGTTTCCGGCGGTTCAGAAGCAGTCGAATCTGCCATCAAGCTCGCGCGCCAATACGCGGTGGCCAGCGGACAGCCGAAGCGCTGGAAAATCCTTGCGCGCATGCCAGGATATCACGGCGCGACGCTTGGCGCCGCTGCTGTCACCGGTGATCCGGACCGGGACGAGATGTTCGGCCCGATCATGCAGATAATGCCCAAGGTGCCAGCGCCACTGAGCTATCGCCTCCCTGAGGGCTTCGATGTCAGTTCCTATGCCGACTACTGCGCGGACGCGCTCGAACAGCAGATCCTCGCGGAAAACGAGGAGACGGTGCTCGCCTTCATCATGGAGCCGGTCGGCGGTGTCGCGACCGGCGCGTTGGTTGCGCCGGATAACTATTATTCCAAAGTCCGGGAGATTTGCAATCGCTATGGCGTTCTGCTGATCTTCGATGAGGTGATGTCCGGCGCCGGCCGAACAGGAACCTTCCTCGCCGCTCATCATTGGCCAAACGCTCTGCCCGACCTCGTCGCCTGCGCCAAAGGCTTGGCCGCCGGTTATACGCCGCTTGGCGCCATGATCGCCCCCAACAGGATCGTAGACAAGGTCGCCGAGTCCGGTGGTTTCTTACACGGCCACACCTATGCCGGAAATCCCCTCTCGTCGGCAATTGGTGTCGCGGTTCTCAAGGAGATGCTCGACCACGATCTGATGGGTAATGCCAAGCGGATGGGTTTCCTGCTGCGGCAAAAGCTCCACGCACTGAAGGATCGGAGCACCACGGTCGGCGACGTGAGGGGAATGGGACTCCTCAACGCGGTGGAGATCGTTGAGGACCAGGCAACCAAGGCGATTTTTCCCGCAGCCAAGCAGGCGTCCTATCGCGTTTCGGAGATCGCCCGCGAACTCGGGCTGCATCTCTACGCACGCCGCGCCGCCAGCGGAAAGTTCGGGGAATGGTTTATGGCAGCTCCTCCGCTCATCATAACCGAGCCGGAAATCGACCTCTTCCTGGAGCTTCTCACTGAGACATTCCGGGTTTTTGAGAGCCAGAACCGATGAGGCGGGCGCGTATCCATCCTAACTCGACGCTATCCATGTTGGCCGGTGTGCACGAGCCAATCCTCTGCCGGCGTTGTTAACTTTAAAACGCGTTCAGGGATTTGCGGCATAGACCGATGTCATGAACGCGAGTTAAGTTGATAACGCCCAGACAAAAGATAATATGGGGCAACGGCTGATGAGAGGGGGGCCTGTTCTGGTCGACATAGATGTTTATCCCAACTCAACGTTTTGACCGCTATTCTTGATTGAGTTCGGCGCGGAAACGCTCACCTTTGCGCACGTAGCTTGGTGCAGTTTTTCGGAAGTTTCGGATCTCCTCTTCGGACAGCATCCGGACGAGCTTGGCCGGTGAACCCGTCCACAACTCTCTCGACTTAATCCGCTTGCCCGATGTCAGGAGGCTGCGTGCCCCGAGAACGCCATCTGGCTCGATGATGCAGCCGTTCATGACGGTCGAACCCATCCCGACGAAGGCACGGTCTTCGAGCTTGCAACCATGGATCAGGCAGGAATGCCCAACGGTGACATCGTCTCCGATGACGACATCAAATTCGCCGAGGTCGATGTGAATGACCGACCCGTCCTGGATGTTGCTTCGCGCGCCGATCTTGATCGTATTGTCGTCGCCACGCAGCACGCAGTTAAACCAGACACCGGACTGCTGCCCGATGGTCACGGCACCGACGATGGTGGCGGAAGGCGCAATCCATGCACCAACGGCAATTTTGGGCTTCCTGGAACCGAGATTGTAGACTGACTGATGTTTTTTAGACATTAACACTTTTCCCATTTATCTGGCTTTCTCGCGCTTTTGGCGCGTTTAGAACAACAGGCGCAGCTGTTGCTCGTTGTTCGAGTAGCACTCGCACTGAGCCCGAATGCCCGGCTCGAAAGCTTCTCGATGGCGGCCTGTCGTCGGACGAAATCGGCGGTGAGGCGGATGGTCCGTTGGCGGAAGGGCTCTGAGCGCCTTTGTGCGCTTGAGAGGAGATTCCCAGAGTTGGTCCGGTTCCACCAATTCGGTTACGGCCGTAGGCTCGTGTTCCCTTGATGAGGTAGTCCGTGGACAATGAGGGTTGCACGCTTCGTGTGCGGCCGATGCACATCTCCATGAAGTAAGGACCGGTGATACTCGCCTGCCGACCTTCATCTCCGGCGCCCCATGTGCTGGCAGGCATAGGCGAGTCAGCACACAGTCCGATATGAAGGCCAGTCCCGACGCAGATGCGATCCGCTGCCTGCACGCATAATCTTCCTTGGCACGCACCGACTGGACGAGCGTACGCTGATCCCTCCAGCCAGGGTGACCACTGTCTCGAACGAGAAGTCCTTGATCTCCTCAAGGGCATGCCCTGAGCTGAAAGCTCCGTTACCAGCCCACGGAGCAGGAATCCTCGCACCCTTGGGCAAAGGTGATTGGTTGCGATACCCTTCGAACAGTGGAGTAATAGATCGGGCGTCCACCGAACTTGTTGTGGATTTTTGGACGCTCCGATGGGGCTATACTTTTCGCGTTGCCGCTAATTGCCACTGCACCGCAGGCATAGACGGAACGCTTGGCGTCCATTTGATCAGATAGCCGTTGCGGATCAAGGTGTCGCAGACGCCAGCGAGTGTTGTTTCGGTCATGGGTGGCTCCTCCTGTCGCACGCGGTTGAGTGTTCATAGGCGCGCTGGTCAAGCGCAATGGTGTCGTCGATCGCAGACCTATTTTAAGGGGACCGCTCCATCATAGACGGTCCCACCTCACCCAAGTTTCCGAGCCGCATGAGAATGCTCACGCGTGTGGACGTATACATCACATGGAGAACGGATGAGGGAATTTAGAATAGTTATTTAGAGCGGTGGTTGATTATGGAACCTGTAGCTCGGTCGCCAACGGGTCGCCCTAACCTGCGCCCATTGTTCACGGCTATGAGGAGCAATCCAATAGATCGGTCAATCGGCGGCATGCTGTAATAGACCGCTTCGTCTAATTTCCTTGGGCGTGTAGCCGTAGTGTTTCTTGAACGCCAGGCAGAAGTTGGAAGCATAGTCGTAGCCGACTTCGTAGGCAATCATCTTCAGCGGCATTGTAGTCTTAACGAGGAGATCGACAGCCTTTGATAAGCGCACCATAGTCCGGTAATCGTGGGTGTTAATGCCGTACCGATCCGCGAACGCCTTGTTGACGCTGCGGCTCGAGATGTTGAATTCTTCTGCGAGCTTACAGATCGGTAGTTTGCTCTTTAAATCGCTGTCAAGAATGCTTTTAATGTACTCCAGCTTCTCGTCCATGCTCAGGACGGTCCTAGACTTTACAAAACCCTGTGAAAGTAAATTGTCCAAAGTGATGCAAAGTAACTCCTTGGCTTTTGCGGAGACATAATGATGCACAAAGCGCCGATCGATGCTTCGAAATATGACGGATCTTGCGATCTTCTCCATTTCCGAACAGAACGGAAGCTCGATCCAGGAAAATCGGCCGGCAGGATGGTGCAACAGGTCCTGCAGGACCGCTAGCTGATCGGAAAACTCGGCCACCACGCGTGGCGGATCTTGCGGGTCGAAGCCGAGAGCCATCGCCGTCTCCGACTGGCTTGCGGCCCATTGATTTATCGCGTCGACGCCTTTGGGGTGGAAGTAGGCAACGAACGTGGGCTTCTGCAGGTTAACTGCCTCGCCCGTTGACGGGGAGATGGTTCGGCGTCCATCCAAATGATAGAGGAACACTAGGCGGTCGGTGCCCCGATGGTTTTCGAGGCATTTTTCACGCATCATAAAGCGCCTGGTCGTCAGCAAAAGGCTGAGCTCTATTTGGAAACAGTCTTCGTGGCCCGCCGCATATTTGGAAGGCGGTACCCAGCGGCGCCCGAATCCAGCCATTTCCGGCGGGACTAGGACCTCCTCGAATTCCTTCGCCCAAGCGATCTGCTCAAGGGCATTCATACGCTCCCGCTCCGCCCCAGTGTAAGTGTATTATAACAAAATAGTCGATTTTGGCTCGTTGTCAAACCCGAGTGAGTGCCCGGGCAAGGGCGGAGCTCCAAATGGAGGACTCGCGAGAGGGAAGCGTTGATTGTTCTATGGGACATCGATCGCATCTCTACGATGCCTATGGGTCGGACTTCGAGTCCAAGAGCCGCATCGCATCTCCATTACCAAGACGACACCTAACCTGATGCTCGGCCGCGCGGTGGCTAACGGCTCGTCAATCCTGACGAACGAGTAGGCGCTTATCTGCCGGAGATCGGTACGGGCTACGGCCGCCGACATGCACGTCGCCAACGATTTCATCGAAGACTACAGTGACGGCGGCGCGTCATCTCCTTCCCGGCGTCCTTGTCCAGGTTGCGGAATGCCGCCGAGAGGTTGTTTTGCGAAACTCGGGGGAAGCCTGATTGGTGGATCAAGCGGACGTCGAGGCGTTGAGGTGGCCCCGATGTGGGCGGACTGGGCGTTGCGGCTTCTAGGCTTTCGCCTAATATCGGGCTAACGGAAGAAGCGCTGCACCCGGGCGACAGTGGGAGGCCACGCCCACCGGACCATGGAAATGGCTAGCGATGTGCGCTGATCAGGCCAACAACCACCACAGGCGGCGCCAGCCAGCTATC
>NZ_RZSU01000176.1:0-8393 GCF_003997585.1 Mesorhizobium sp. M5C.F.Cr.IN.023.01.1.1
CCATCATCGCGGACGGACTGCGTGAAGCGCGCGTGCGCCTCCCCGACCATGATGCGACGGTGCTGCTGCGCTGGGCGGACCAGCGCTATGGGTTCTGAGCGACCGCAACCGCTGAGCACGCAATCGCGGGCCGGCACCGACGAATTGTCGACGCAAGTTTGGTCTCAGAGAGAACCGGCACTGGTCATCGAGGTCCTTGCCCTCGCGATTTCATAGTCGGCGGCAAAACGCAGTTCGCGCAGCGGCCGCACCCGCTTGATCGCCTCCTGATAGAGCGGATGCGCCTTGTAGGCTGCGAGCTCGGCATCGGTGTCGAATTCGCCGTAAACGACGACGTCGACTTCCTTGCTGGCGCGATCGCTCCTGCGATCTTGCGCGACTTCGAGCCGGCGTGGGTGCGGGATGTTCGTCAGCAACGCCAGCCCGTCCAGGATCGGCTCGAGATTGCTGCTGCTCGCGGCGGTGAAAAAGACGATGTGTCGGATCATGATCTGAGTAGCGGCGGCATGGATTTGGCGAGGAGCAGCAGCATTGGGCGTAATCCGTCTCAAGCCGCTGCGCGCCCGATGGCTTCCGGTCGGGCCGGGATCCCAACATTGTCGATCAGCCGGGTCTCGCCCAGCCAGGCGGCCGCGAGCAAGCGTCCGGGCCTGTCGAACCTGTGCAGCGGCGCGAGGTCCTCCTCGGTCCGCAGCTCGAGATACTCGATCCGAGTGTAGCCTGCCGCGGCAATCGCCGACCGCGCGTCGTCGAGCGTCGCGTCGACCGGCGCGCCGCCGGCGATGCGCGCGGCGGCATCGAAGAGAATCGTGGCAAGTTTCGGCGCGGCCTGCCGCTCCGACAAAGACAAGCGCACGTTGCGCGACGACATCGCCAGGCCGTCCTCCTCACGGACTGTCGGGCAGGCGACGATCTCGATTGGGATATCCAGATCCCGCGCCATCCGTCGCACCACATGCAGCTGCTGGAAATCCTTCTCGCCGAAGAAGGCGAGATCGGCGCCGGTCTGCAGGAAGAGTTTTGCCACGACCGTCGCTACACCGTCGAAATGCCCCGCTCGGAATGCGCCGCACAGGCCGTCGCTCACCCCGCTCACCGAGACCGTGGTAGCGAAACCGTCCGGATACATTTCGGAAGCATGCGGCGCGTAGAGAACATGGGCGCCAAGCGGAGCGAGCTTGGCGGCATCCTCGTGCTCCGTGCGCGGATAGGCGGCAAGGTCGTCCGGGCTGTTGAATTGCTTCGGATTGACGAAGAGCGTCACGATCACCCGGTCGGCGCGGTCGAGCGCGGCGCGCACCAGGCTGAGATGGCCCTCATGCAGGGCACCCATGGTCGGCACGACGGCGACCCTGAGGCCCTCCTGACGCCATACCGCCACGGTCTTGCGCAAGTCTGCAACGGTCCGGATGATGGGGATGCTCATGCTGCTTCTTCTCCGTTGACGGTCTTCGATCCTTCGCCGAACACATGCTCGGCCGCTGGAAACCGGCGTTCCCGCACCTCCTGCGCGTAACTCCCGATCGCTGCCGAAGCCGCCGCTCCCAGTTCGGCATAGCGCTTGACGAATTTCGGGCGGAAATCGCCGAACAGGCCCAGCATGTCGTCGACCACCAGGATCTGACCGTCGCAGGCCGATGACGCCCCGATGCCGATCGTCGGAATCGCGACTTCTTCCGTGATCCGGCGGGCGAGCGGCTCGGGCACTTTTTCCAATACGACGGCAAAGGCCCCCGCTTCGGTCACGGCAAGCGCGTCACGCCGGATGCGCTCGCCGTCCTCGCCCCTGCCCTGTACGCGATAGCCGCCGAAGGCGTTGACCGCCTGTGGCGTCAACCCGACATGGGCCATCACCGGGATACCGCGGCCGGTGAGGAAGCGGATCGTCTCGGCCGTCGCTTCGCCGCCCTCGAGCTTGACGGCCGCTGAGCCAGTTTCGGCCATGACGCGGGCGGCATTGCGGAAGGCCTGCTCCGGGCCTTCCTCGTAAGAGCCAAACGGCATGTCGACGACCATCAGCGCGCGTTCGAGCCCGCGGCGCACGGCCTGGCCATGCATGATCATCATCTCCAGCGTCACACTGAGCGTCGACGGCAGCCCATGGAGAACCATGCCCACGCTGTCTCCCACCAACACCACGTCGCAATGGGAATCGACCAGCCGTGCGATCGGAGTCGTATAGGCCGTCAGGCAGACAAGCGGCGTTTTGCCCTTGCGCGCCGCAATGTCCGGTGGAGTAAGAGCCCTGGTTTTTCCCGTCACGCTCATCACATTTCCTTCCCCAGCGTTACCGCCCGCGGCGTCGCGTTTGGCACATTTTTGTGCAGGTGCGAAGACCAAATTGGGGTAGCGCGTCAGTTGACGCGCCGACCGTTATTGGTGAGAACAAAATTCAATCGGTTCAGCTCCTTCCCGGCTGCGCCCAGGCACATCAGGGACCATGAACGATCACGCAAAAGGCAGAAGGAAAGGCAGAGCCGCCGCCGGCAAGTCCGCCGACATCGCCAAAGTTGACCTGACCGCCGTTGTCGTTGCGGTGAGCGACAATGAGCCCTGTGTGCTGACCATCGCACAGGGAGACACCTTGCCCTCCGGTCCGCTGGCGCTCGAGCACCGGTCGCTGCAGTCCGGTCTGAGGGCTTGGGTCGAAGAGCAGACCGGGCACCCGCTGGGCTATATCGAGCAGCTCTACACCTTCGCCGATCGGGACCGGGCCGGCACCGAGCACGAGCAGCGCGTCATCTCCATCAGCTATCTCGCTCTCACCCGCAAGGAACATGCAGCCGCTCCGTCGAAATCCGGCTGGCAAAGCTGGTACGACTATTTTCCATGGGAGGACCACCGAGCGGGAATTCCGCCGATGGTGGGGGATATCTTTCAGCCGCGCCTGCTCGAATGGGCGGCCGGCGCGGACGACCAGGCGACGCGCCTCGAGCGCCGACGGCGCGCGGCGATCGCCTTCGGCTTCGACGCTCGCCCGTGGAACGAGGACCTCGCCCTCAAGCGCTACGAGCTGCTCTATGAAGCGGCCCTGGTCGAAGAGGCGTTGCGCGGTTCGGATCTAGCTCCGCCGGTTCCTGGCAAGGCCATGGTCGCCGATCATCGCCGCATTCTCGCGACCGGCATCGCGCGGCTGCGCTCCAAGATCAAATATCGGCCGGTGGTCTTCGAACTAATGCCGCCGGCCTTTACCCTGCTTCAACTCCAGCGCACCGTGGAGGCGCTTGCCGGCAGGCTCATCCATAAGCCGAACTTCCGCCGCCTGATCGAGCAGCACGAGCTGGTCGAGGAGACTGGCGAGACCACCACTGAGACCGGCGGCCGGCCGGCGAAGCTCTATCGCTTCCGTCACGCGGTACTCGAAGAGGGGGAGGTTGCCGGGGCAAAATTGCCGCTGGCGCGGGGTTGACTCTTATTCTCACATCAAGAATATGCCCGATTATATTCTCATTGAGTATAATCGGAGCTGTTGATGACCGCAGCGCTGCCTTCGGGCGCACATCTTTACGAGCGCGTCCAGCGGGTGATTCCGCCGATCGAATGGCCGGTGTTCAGCGACAACATCGACGCCATCCTGACGCTGAAGCGCGAGCGCAACGCCGTCATCCTGGCGCACAACTACCAGACGCCCGAGATCTTCCACTGCGTGGCCGACATTGTCGGCGACAGCCTGGCGCTGGCCCGCAAGGCGATGGACGTGGATGCAGACGTCATCGTGCTTGCCGGCGTGCACTTCATGGCCGAGACGGCGAAGCTGCTCAATCCGGACAAGACCGTGCTCATCCCGGATCTCGAGGCGGGATGCTCGCTGGCCGACTCGATCACGCCCGAAGACGTGTGCCTGATGCGGCAGCGCTATCCGGGCGTTCCGGTCGTCACCTATGTCAACACTTCGGCCGCGGTGAAGGCCGAATCCGACATCTGCTGCACCTCCGGCAATGCCAGGGCGGTGGTTGAATCGCTCGGCGTGCCGCGCGTCATCATGCTGCCCGACGAATATCTGGCGAAGAACGTCGCCGCCGAGACCCACATCGAGATCATCGCCTGGAAGGGCCATTGCGAGGTGCATGAGCGCTTCACACCGGCTGACATAAGCGCGCTGCGCGAGGCGCATCCTGGTGTCACGGTGCTTGCCCATCCCGAATGCCCGCCCGGCGTTGTCGCGGTGGCGGACTTTTCGGGTTCGACCGCCGCCATGTCGGATTATGTGGCCCGCGAAAAACCGGCACGTGTCGTGCTGATGACCGAGTGCTCGATGAGCGACAACGTCGCCGTCGCACATCCCGAGGTGGACTTCATCCGCCCCTGCAATCTGTGCCCGCACATGAAGCGCGTCACGCTCGCCAACATCCGCGCAGCACTTGAGGAGAGCCGCCACGTCGTGACCATCGACCTACAGGTCGCCGACCGGGCCCGCCTGGCTGTGGAGCGCATGCTCGCAATATGAGCCCAGCGACCCTGGAGATCGGCGGTGCCCCGGTGATCGTCGGCGCCGGCATTGCCGGCCTGATGACGGCGCTTCATCTGGCGCCGGAACCCGTCGTGCTCCTTTCCGGCGCCTCCCTTGCCAGACAGGCTTCCAGCACCTTTGCCCAGGGTGGGCTCGCAGCAAGCCTCGGACCCGACGACAGCCCGGACATGCACCTAGCCGATACGGTCACCGCTGGCGACGGGCTCTGTGACGGAGCCACGGTGCGGCGCATTGTCGAAGCCGCACCCGAGGCGATCGAAAAGCTCGGGCGGCTCGGCGTCGCTTTCGATCGGGACCCTGAAGGCGCGTTGCGGCTCGGGCTCGAGGCGGCCCATTCGCGGCGGCGGATCGTGCATGCCGCCGGCGACGCAACGGGTCGCGAACTGGTCCGCGCACTCATCGCGGCTGTGCGGCGCACGGCCTCAATCACCATCCTCGAGAACACTCAGGCGCGCCGCCTGATCGTGGAAGACGGTCAAATTGCCGGCCTGCTTGCGGTCGGCACCAGGGGTGCCGTCGCGATTTCCACCTCGCGCGTGGTGCTGGCGACCGGCGGTATCGGCGGCCTTTATTGTGATACGACGAACCCGCCTGCCGCGTTCGGACATGGGCTGGCGCTCGCGGCTTCAGCCGGGGCCGAACTCGCCGATCTCGAATTCGTACAGTTCCACCCGACAGCGCTCGACGTTCCACGGCGACCGATGCCGCTGGTGAGTGAAGCCGTGCGCGGCGAAGGCGCGGTGCTCATCAACGAGCGAGGCGAGCGGTTCCTCGCCGATACGCCCGGGGGCGAGCTCGCCCCACGCGACGTGGTCGCGCGGGCCGTGTGGCAGCAGCTCTCAGCCGGGCACCGTGTCTTCCTGGACGCCAGCCAATGCCTCGGCCCAAGATTCGGCAGGCGCTTTCCGGCGATTTCCCGTTTGTGTCGCCTGGCAGGAATCGATCCCGCGAGCGAACCCATTCCCGTGCGTCCGGCGGCGCACTACCACATGGGCGGCGTGGCGGTGGACGCGGCGGGCCGCAGTTCCGTCGAGGGCCTGTGGGCCTGCGGTGAGGTTGCATGCACCGGACTGCACGGCGCCAACCGCCTCGCCAGCAACTCGCTCACCGAAGCGGTGGTCACAGCTGCCTGGGTCGCCGAAAGCATTGCGGGCGCAGCGCCGGGCCAATGCCGGCGGCTGTTGTCGTCATTCGTGCCCCCACGGCCAGACGCTTCGTGCATTCGCCCGGTCGTCTCGCAGGCGCTGGGCATCGTCCGGGATGGCGAGACGCTGCGCGGGGCGGCGACGAGGCTACTGCCAATCGGCGCGGGCAACACGGCTGCCTCCGATCCGGCCGTGGTCGCCCTGATGATCACTATCGCCGCGCTGCGCCGCGAGGAGAGCCGCGGCTCGCATTACCGGTCCGATTTCCCCAGGCGCGATCCGGACGCCCTCCTGTCACGGCTGACACTCAAGATGGCAATTCAGGCCGCGGTCGCGCTTGGCTGGCGGGCCCCGACCATGGAACTCCTGACATGAGATCATTCTCTCCCCTTCCCTCGATCGTCATTGAACCGATCGTACGGACTGCTCTTCTGGAAGATCTTGGCAGAAGCGGGGACCTCACAAGCGATGCGGTCGTTCCCTATGATCGGACGGCGACGCTGGCGCTCAGGGCTCGGCAGGCCGGCGTTGTGGCCGGGCTCGATCTGGCCGCGTTCGCCTTCCTCCTGGTGGACGCGGCGATCGATATGGCGATCCACCGACCGGACGGTTGCGAAGTGGCGACGGGCGAAGCGATCGCGACGGTGACTGGGCCGGCGCGCGGACTGCTCACCGCCGAGCGCACCGCGCTCAACTTCCTGTCCCACCTGAGCGGCATTGCCACGGCCACGGCGGCGATGGTCGAGGCGGTGCGCAGCCACAAGGCAAAGATCGTATGCACGCGAAAGACCACCCCGGGGCTGCGCGCGCTGGAAAAATACGCAGTGCGGGTCGGCGGCGGCGCCAATCACCGCTTCGGGCTCGACGACGCCGTGCTCATCAAGGACAACCACATCGCGATCGCCGGCGACATCCGCACCGCGATCGAGCGGGCGCGTGCGGCAACCGGCCATATGATCAAGATCGAGGTCGAGGTCGACTCGCTGGAACAGCTCGAAATCGCCCTTGCGTCGTATGTTGACGCGGTGCTGCTCGACAACATGTCGTTGAACGATCTTGCCCGCGCGGTCGACATGGTCGGTGGCCGCGCCATCACCGAGGCTTCCGGCCGCGTGACGCCAAAAACCGCCGCGGCGATTGCGGCAACCGGCGTCGACCTGATCTCGGTCGGGTGGCTGACGCACAGCGCGCCGATCCTCGACATCGGGCTGGATGTGCCCGCGGACGCGAACATCTGCACGCATTTGAACTGAGGGAGAGGACGAACGGGATGCGAAAGATCGTCGCCGGCAAGCTGCACGGCATCCACGTGACCGAGGCCAATCTGAACTACCATGGCTCGATCACGCTCGACCCCGACCATTGCGAGGCGGCCGGCTTCCTGCCGATGGAATTCGTCGAGATCTGGAACAGGAATTCGGGCGCGCGCATCTCGACCTATGTCATCCCAGGCGAACGCGGATCGCGCTGTTGCATCCTCAACGGTGCCGCAGCCCGCACCTGCCAGCCGGGCGATCAGCTCATCATCTGCAACTCGGTTTATGTGCATGAGGCCGAACTCACCGCGCTCAAACCGCGCGTGCTGACCTTCGACAGGGACAATCACATCGCCGAGCGGCTAACCTATTCGGTCGATCGAAGTTCGGACGGCAACTACAGCTTTTCCGTCCTCGACGAGGCGGGCGCCGCCCTGCCGGTGCCGGCGTTGGTCGGCGGGTCAAAGCGGACCGGGCCCGCCGACTGACGAACTTCTTTCTCCACGCGCTCAGCGGACCAGCAGCAAAGGCTCTTGACGATGACGATTGGAATGAACGCGGAACCCGACGTGAACCCGGCCATGGAACCGATTGGCGGAGCATTGCCCCGTTGGAGCCACAACGCGGCCGCGGCCATCCACGACATGCCGTTCAACGACCTGCTCTTCCGAGCCCAGGCGGTCCATCGCGCGTATTTCGATCAAAACCGGGTGCAGCTGTCGCGGCTGCTATCGATCAAGACCGGCGGCTGTCCGGAGGATTGCGGCTATTGCAGCCAGTCCGCGCATCACCAGTCGGGGCTCAAGGCCTCGAAGCTGATGGAGGTTGAGCGCGTCGTCACAGAGGCCAGAAAAGCGCGGGAGGCGGGCGCCACGCGCTATTGCATGGGGGCGGCCTGGCGCAGCCCGAAGGAGCGCGACATGGACGCCATTGTCGCCATGATCGGAGCCGTGAAGGCGCTCGGCATGGAGGCCTGCATGACGCTCGGCATGCTGGACCTCGAACAGGCGCAGCGTCTGAAGGCGGCCGGCCTCGACTACTACAACCACAACATCGACACCTCCGAGCGCTATTACGGCGAGGTCGTCTCGACCCGGAGCTTTGCTGACCGCCTCGAAACGCTTGGCCATGTCCGCGAGGCCGGCATCAAGGTCTGCTGCGGCGGCATTGTCGGCATGGGCGAGGAAAAGGCCGACCGCATCGACATGCTGCTCACGCTCGCCAACCTGCCCGAGCCTCCGGAAAGCGTGCCGATCAACATGCTGATCCCGATTCCGGGCACGCCGCTTGCCAAGGCCGAACCGATCGACCCTATCTCGTTCGTACGGCTGGTCGCGCTCGCCCGCATCATGATGCCGAAGTCCGATGTCAGGCTTTCGGCCGGCAGGACGGCGATGAGCGACGAGATGCAGGCGCTGTGCTTTTTTGCAGGCGCCAACTCTATTTTTCTCGGCGACACGTTGCTCACCGCCGAAAACCCTGAAGAAAACAAGGACAGAGCACTGTTCAGCCGGCTCGGCA
>NZ_RZSU01000177.1:0-8390 GCF_003997585.1 Mesorhizobium sp. M5C.F.Cr.IN.023.01.1.1
GTCTTCCACTGCGTGATTCGCGAAGAACTGCAAGCGGATCGGCGGGAAATTACAAGGAGAGGGCAATGAAGACTTATCTGGCGGAAGTTTTAGGCACATTTCTACTGGTGTTCATCGGTACGGCTTCGGTGGTGACGGGCGGCTTCGGCGGCGCGCTGCCGCTTGGCCAGGAAGGCATCGGTCTTGCGTTCGGCATCGGCCTGATTGCGGCGGCCTATGCAATCGGCCCGATTTCGGGCGCGCATCTCAACCCGGCGGTGACGCTCGGCGTGTTCCTCGCCGGCCGCATGCAGGCCAAGGACGTCATCCCGTATTGGATCGCACAGATCATCGGCGCCATCATTGCGTCGCTGGCGCTGTGGATCATCGTCTCCGGACAGGTCGGCGGCCATACGGGCGGCTTCGGCGCCAATGGCTGGGAGACGACGAAATGGGGCGTCAGCTCGGCGCTCCTGTGGGAGCTGATCGGAACTTTCACCTTCGTCACGGTGATCCTTGGCGTCACCAGCGGCAGCCACACGACGGCCTTTGCCGGCCTTGTCATCGGCCTGACGCTGGCAGGACTGCACTTCGCCATCATTCCGGTGACCGGCACATCTCTCAATCCGGCCCGCTCGATCGGCCCGGCGCTGTTTTCGGGCAGTGCCGCGATCGGCCAGCTCTGGCTGTTCATCGTCGCACCGCTGATCGGCGGCGCCATTGCCGGCGTGGTTGCCAAGACCCGCATCTTCGAGAAGGATTGACACCCTCTTGGTCAATCAAAAAAGGCGCGGGCATCGCCCGCGCCTTTTTTGTTGGGAGGAAAGAACGTTTCGCTGGGATCACGCAAGCTCAAAGCGGTCGAGGTTCATCACCTTGGTCCAGGCCGCGACGAAATCCCTGACGAATTTCTGTCCGGCATCCGCTGACCCATAGACTTCGGCAAGTGCTCGCAGCTGCGCGTGCGAGCCAAAGATCAGGTCGGCACGGGTGCCGGTCCACCTGACCTCCCTGGTCTTGCGGTCGCGGGCTTCGTACACCTCCTCGGAGCCTGCGGCCGGATCCCAGATCGTGTTCATGCTGAGCAGGTTGACGAAGAAGTCGTTGGTCAGCGTGCCCGGCCTGTCGGTGAACACTCCATGCTTCGACTTGCCGGCGTTGGCGCCGAGCACCCGCAGGCCGCCGACGAGCACCGTCATCTCCGGCGCCGTCAGCGTCAGCAACTGCGCCCGGTCGACCAGCAGTGCTTCGGTCGACATCGGCTGCTTGCCGCGGACATAATTGCGGAAGCCATCAGCGGTCGGCTCAAGCGCGGCAAAGGAATGGACGTCCGTCTGCTCCTGCGAGGCGTCCATGCGACCCGGCGTGAACGGCACCTTGACGTCTTGGCCACCGTCCTTGGCGGCCTTCTCGACCGCGGCGACGCCGCCGAGCACGATCAGGTCGGCAAGCGAGACCTTCTTGTCACCCGTCTGCGCGGCATTGAACTCGTTCTGGATGCCTTCGAGCTTCGAAAGCACCTTCGACAGTTCGGCCGGCTGGTTGACGTCCCAGTCCTTCTGCGGCGCAAGGCGGATGCGTGCGCCGTTGGCGCCGCCGCGCTTGTCGGAGCCGCGGAACGTCGAGGCCGACGCCCAGGCGGTCGAAACCAGTTCGGAAACCGACAGGCCCGACGCCAGGATCTTCGCCTTCAGCGACGCAATATCCTGCTCGCCGCCCAGCTCGTGGTCGACCGCCGGGACAGGATCCTGCCAGATCAGCTCTTCCTTCGGCACCAGCGGGCCGAGATAGCGGACAACCGGGCCCATGTCGCGGTGGGTCAGCTTGAACCAGGCGCGGGCGAAGGCGTCGGCGAACTGATCCGGATTCTGGTGGAAACGCCGCGAGATCTTCTCGTAGGCGGGATCGAAGCGCAAAGCGAGGTCGGTGGTCAACATGGCTGGCGCGTGACGCTTTGACGGATTGTGCGCGTCCGGCACCGTGGCCGCGCCGGCGCCGCCCTTCGGCGTCCACTGATGGGCGCCCGCCGGGCTCTTCGTCAGTTCCCATTCGTAGTTGAACAGATTATCGAAGAAGTTGTTGCTCCACTTGGTCGGCGTCGTGGTCCAAGTGACCTCGAGCCCCGAGGTGATGGCGTCACCGGCAATGCCGGTGGCATGCTTGCTCGACCAGCCGAGGCCCTGCGACTCGATGCCGGCGCCTTCTGGCTCCGCCCCCACCAGAGCGGCATCTCCGGCGCCATGGGTCTTGCCGAACGTGTGGCCGCCGGCGATCAGCGCCACGGTTTCTTCGTCGTTCATCGCCATGCGGCGGAAGGTCTCGCGAATATCACGTGCCGAGGCCAGTGGATCCGGCTTGCCGTTCGGCCCTTCCGGATTGACGTAGATCAGGCCCATCTGCACGGCGCCGAGTTGGCCGTGCAGCTCGCGGTCGCCCGAATAACGCTCGTCGCCGAGCCACTTGGTCTCGGAACCCCAGTCCACATCCTGCTCGGGCTCCCAGACGTCGGCGCGGCCGCCGGCAAAGCCGAACGTCTTGAAGCCCATCGATTCCAGCGCGACATTGCCGGTGAGGATCAACAGGTCGGCCCAGGAAATTTTCCTGCCGTATTTCTGCTTGACCGGCCACAAGAGCCGCCGTGCCTTGTCGAGATTGGCGTTGTCCGGCCAGCTGTTGAGCGGCGCGAACCGCTGCTGGCCGGCGCCGGCGCCGCCGCGGCCGTCGCCTATGCGATAAGTGCCCGCGCTGTGCCAGGCCATGCGGATGAACAACGGCCCGTAATGGCCAAAGTCGGCCGGCCACCAGTCCTGCGAATCCGTCATCACATGGTGCAGGTCCTTGATCACCGCATCAAGATCGAGGCTGTTGAACTCCTTTGCGTAGTCGAAGTCCTCGCCCATAGGGTCCGAGAGGCTCGACTGCTGGTGCAGAACGGCGAGGTCAAGCTGGTTCGGCCACCAGTCACGGTTGGTCCTTCTGGCGGATCCATGCGCGACGGGGCATTTGCCCGCGCTGTTGTCGTCGGTTTTCGCGTCCATCTTTCTCTCCGATTTTGCAGGGTTTCCGGGCAGGTCCGAGCCACGCCATTCTGGAATGGTTCCAGACTAGGCTGCATTGCCGATAAAAACAAATTGCCTTTCCTGTTTGTTGCGATAGGTCTTCCTTATGATAGGTCTCACCGTCCGGCAGATGCAATATTTCGAGGCGCTGGCACAGACGCTGCATTTCGGCCGCGCGGCGAAGCTAGCCGGCGTCAGTCAGCCGGCGCTGTCCTCGCAGATCGCGGAGATGGAGCTGCGGCTAAATTGCCGGCTGTTTGAGCGCGGCGGCAAATCGGTTCGGATGACCGACGAGGCACTAGCCATGCTGCCGCGCATCGAGCGCATTCTTGCCGATATCCGCGAGATCGAGACCACGGCCCGGCGTGGCCGCCCCGCCATGGAAGGGCGCTTCCGGCTCGGCATCATCCCGACGGTGGCGCCCTATCTGCTGCCGCATGTGCTGCCGGAGCTGAAACGGCATTTTCCGGCCTTGCAGCTCGAATTGCGCGAAGCGGTGACTGCGTCGCTGGTTGAGGACACCGCCCTGGGAAAGCTCGACGCCTTCATCGCGGCTGTTCCCCTCGATCAGCCTTGGCTGATCACCGAGCCGCTTTTCTCCGACCGATTCTTCCTTGCCGTGCCGGCCGGCGATCCCGCATTCGCCTCGCCGCCGGTGCCGCCGGAAAGCCCGGCCTTGGAAAGGCTGATGCTGCTGGAGGAAGGCCACTGCCTGCGCGAACAGGCGCTTGCCGTCTGCGGCAGCATGCGGCCGGTGGCAATGGCGAGCTATGGCGCAACCAGCCTGACGACGCTGCTGCAGATGGTGGCGCACGGGCTCGGCGTCACACTCATCCCGGAAATGGCCGCAGGGCCGGCCAGCGCTATGCGCGATTTGAAGATCGTGCCGTTCCAGGAACCGATGCCGCAGCGCACGATCTGCCTCGGCTGGCGGCGCAACAAGGTCCGGCACGACGAATGTGTCGAACTGGCCAAGATTATCCGCGGGCTGGATCAGGCGGTGCTGGCGGCGTGAGGTGGAGGATCAGAGGGTCCGATTGACCTCAATCTCGTTTTCCAAGCTGCGAGCAAGGGGCCCATGCTTCCATAAACAGGGTCCTTTCGCGGACGGCCAACACTGGGGATCGTTACGACCGCCTTGGCAGCCTGCGCAGCAGTCCTAGATTTGTTATGGGAACCAGATGGAGAATATGCGCCGACTACTAAAAAGTCGGATGCGGAAACACAGTGGCGCTTGTGCCGGACCAGATGCCCGAGGTCCGATGTCACCGGCAGCGAAATTGGTTGCGTGAAGGGCGAGTTTGCATATTCTGGTTGTGACAGAAGAGTTTACAACAGTGGGAGGAGTAAATGTCCGACAAGAAAATCTCGCGTCGCGGGTTCCTGGAAAAGTCCACCGCCATCACGGCCGGTGCGGCTGCAGCGACGACGCTCTCGGCCCCGGCCGTACTGGCGCAGGCGCCGGTGACCATCAAGATGCAGACCTCCTGGCCTGCGTCGGACATCTGGATGGATTTCGCGCGGCTATACATAGAGCGCGTCGAAAAGATGTCGGGCGGCCGGCTGAAGTTCGAGCTCCTGCCCGCGGGTGCGGTCGTAGGCGCGTTCCAGGTGCTGGATGGCGTCAATGACGGCGTCATCGACGCGGCGCATACCGTCCCCGTCTACTGGTACGGCAAGCACAAGGCCGCGTCGCTTTTCGGAACTGGCCCTGTGTTTGGCGGCAGCGCCACCACAATGCTCGCCTGGTTCCACCAGGGCGGCGGCAAGGATCTCTACCGCGAGTTGACGCAGGACATCATGGGCCTCAACGTGGTCGGCTTCTATGGCTTCCCGATGCCGGCGCAGCCGTTCGGCTGGTTCAAGAATCCTGTCACGACCACCGCCGAACTGCAGGGATTCAAGTACCGGACGGTGGGTCTTGCCGCCGATCTCATGCAGAACCTCGGCTTTAGCGTGGCGCAACTGCCCGGCGGTGAAATCGTGCCGGCAATGGAACGCGGGGTTATCGACGCCTTCGAATTCAACAATCCGTCATCCGACCTTCGCTTCGGTTCGCAGGACGTCGCCAAGAACTATATCTTGTCGTCCTACCATCAGGCGAGCGAGTCGTTCGAATTCCTGTTCAACAAGGACGTATTCGACGACCTCGACGACGATTTGAAGGCCATCCTCGAATATGGCGTGGAGGCGGCCAGCACCGCGACCACCGCAGTCGCCCTCGACAACTATTCGGCCGACCTGCAGAAACTGCAGACCGAGCACGGTGTCACCGTGCACCGCACCTCCAAGGAGATTCTCGACGCACAACTCCAGGCTTGGGACAAGATCATCCCGACGCTGGAGGCGGATGAGTTCATGAAGCGGGTGCTCGATAGCCAGCGCCAATGGGTCGAACGCGTTGTCTACTACGAGCTTATGAATTCAGCCGACCTGACCCTGGCATACGAACATTACTTCCCCGGCAAGCTGAAGCTCTAATTCGCGCCTCCGCTTCGGCAAATCCGGCGGTTGCGGATCGTCGGATTGTATCTGACGGAACCCGAGACATGCTCCGTTACATTGCATTCGCCGATGAACTTTCGGCCTGGTTTGGAAAGGTGTTCGCGTGGAGCGTCGTTATCATGACGCTCGGCGTGAGCTATGAAGTTGTCGTGCGATACCTGTTCAGCGCGCCGACCGCGTGGGCATTCGACCTCAGCTACATGCTCTACGGCACTATGTTCATGATGGCCGGCGCCTACACCTTGTCGCGAGACGGGCATGTGCGCGGCGATTTCGTCTACCGTCTGTGGAGGCCGCGCGTGCAAGCGGCGGTCGAACTTGTCCTGTACTTCATCTTCTTCTTCCCAGGCGTGACGGCGTTGGTTCTGGCTGGATGGAAGTATGCCGCACGCAGCTTCCGCTATCTCGAGGTAAGCTCGAACAGTCCGGCCGGGATTCCGATCTTCCAGTTCAAGACCGTCATCGTGGCGGCAGGCATTCTGCTCTTCGTGCAGGGGATTGCTCAGGTGTTCCGCTGCGTCGTCTGTCTACGAACCGGAACATGGCCGCGCGCGGCTGAAGACGTGGAAGAGACCGAGAAGGTGCTGATGGAAGCCAAGACGCTCGATGTTCTGCATCACGGGTCGGAAGCAGTCGACCTTCCATTCCTCCACCCCGACAATGAACCCGACCGCGACGGAGAAGACAAGTGAGCGATCCTCAGGTCGCCGTCGCGATGCTGCTCATTCTGCTTCTGGCGATCTTCCTTGGCTTCCCGGTTGCGTTCACTTTGATGGCGCTCGGGGTCGCCTTTGGCTACTACGCTTATTTAAATCCGGTGCGCATGTGGCGCGCCTACGAACGGGCGGTTGAGGATGGTGCCGACGCCTGGACGCTTACGGAGCATTGGATCGGCGGCTTCTTCAACAACCGCATTTTCGATCTGTTCGTGAATCAGACCTATTCAGTGATCTCGAACGACGTGCTGACCGCTATCCCGCTGTTCCTGTTCATGGGCTACATCGTCGAGCGGGCCAACATCATCGAGCGCCTTTTCGGCACCCTCTATATCGCCACCCGGCACATTCCTGGCTCCATGGCGGTCGCCGCCCTCATCACCTCTACCCTTTTCGCAACGGCTACTGGCATTGTCGGCGCGGTCGTGACACTCATGGGCCTGCTGGCGTTTCCCGCCATGCTGAAGGCGCGGTACGACATCAGCTATGCCTCGGGAGTGATCTGCGCGGGCGGAACCCTCGGCATCCTCATTCCGCCGTCCATTCTGCTCATCGTCTATGGCGCGACGGCGGGAGTTTCGGTGGTCCGTATGTATGCTGCAGCCCTGCTTCCAGGACTGCTGCTTGCCGGCCTCTATCTGATCTATGTGGTGGCGAAGGCGGTGCTGCAGCCGCAGGCGGCGCCGAAGCCGACCCGAGACGAGGTAGGGCACTATTCGGTCCTGCAAATCAGCTGGATGCTGCTGACGTCCTTCGTCCCTCTGGCGGTCCTGATCCTCGCGGTGCTCGGCGCTATTCTCTTCGGTCTCGCCACGCCTTCCGAGGCTGCCGCCATCGGCGCGCTCGGCGGCGTGGTGCTGGCCGCCGCCTACCGGGCCCTGACGTGGCAACGCCTGAAGGAGTCCGTCTATTTGACGGCGCGCACGACCGCGATGGTGTGCTGGCTGTTCGTCGGTTCCGCGACCTTCGCCTCGGTCTTTGCCTATCTGGGAGGCCAGCAACTGATCAGCGATTTCGTCACCGGCCTCGACATGTCGCCGTTGATGTTTCTGATCGTCGCCCAGATCATCATCTTCATCCTGGGCTGGCCGCTGGAATGGACCGAGATTATCGTGATCTTCGTTCCGATCTTCCTGCCGCTGTTGGCGCATTTCGAGATCGATCCGCTGTTTTTCGGCGTGCTCGTCGCGGTCAACCTTCAGACGGCCTTTCTGTCGCCGCCCATGGCGATGTCGGCCTACTACCTCAAGGGCATTTCGCCGCCGCATGTTCAGCTTTCGGATATTTTCCGCGGAATGATGCCCTATATGCTGATCGTTATCCTGTGCATGGTCATCATCTACATCTTCCCGCAGATCGTGTACGGGCTGCCCAACCTGATCTACGGAGGCTGAGACGAGGATGCCGCGGCGAGTGGAGGACAATAGATGAATTTGAGCCGCTTCCTGGCCGTCTTGGCGTTTGTTGTCTTTCTGGGGTTTTTCGGCGTCGTAATCCGGTTCGTCCCGCATCCCGATCTAGGCGTTGCGGTCGGCATCGGCGTCCTCCTTGCGGGCTACGATCTATGGAGCCAGCTGAGGTCTCGCGCGAGGTAATAGCTGGATTGGGGCAGTCGTGGGGAAGCTGCATGGCTGCAGCGTCGATGCGGGCGAAGGGCCGAACCGCCCGCTCGGCGTGAGAAACATCAACTTCAATCAAATCCTCGTGAATTGTACCGGACGCCCGGAACCGCCGACGCGTGCCCGGCATTGATTTTGCGGATGAGTCTGCGTCCAGAACAGGGAGCAGTGTTATGGCTTTCCGTGATTACATCCACACGCCGGTGACGCCGCGCGACATCCGATGGGGTCTCCAGCAGGGGGCCGTTGCGGGCATTGTCGCAGGCATCGTCTTTGCGGCGTTCGAAATGACGGCGAGTGCGTTCATGATGGGGGCGGAAGCGTTCTTCATGCCCCTGCGCATGATCGGCGCCATCGCGCTTGGACCGGAAGCTCTCGATCCCGGCTACCCGCTCCTGACGGCCAGCATCGCTGGCGTGATCGTGCATTTGATCCTGGCCATCGCCTATGGGATCGTGTTCGGGGAGATTGCCGCAATGCTGCGAGGGCGAGCAGCCTTCATTGGTCTCGGC